>JAKAHX010000054.1:3974-8182 GCA_021814735.1 Chloroflexota bacterium
CTCCCGGGTGGCCCGGAAGTCGGGGAGGATCACGTTCCCGCTCAGCGAGAAGAGGGCATCGCCGACGCCGTAGCGGTCGCGCGCCTCGCGCGAGACGTGGAACTCCATCAGGGCGAGCATAGCAGCCACCCGTCACGCCGCGGACGTCCCGGCCCGTGGGTGTGCTGCGGGCGACGTGGGCCGCCGGTTACGGCGCGGGCGACGCGCCGGTCAGGACGGTCAGCTGGGAAAGGGCGGCCTTGACCAGGTCCATCTCCTGTCCGTACCGCGCGAAATCACCGGCTCGGAGCGCCGCCTGCGCCGCCTGGAAATGCTGGTCAGCGTAGGCCACCAGGGCCTTGACGTCGCCCGAGGGTGGCGCCTGCGAGGGCAGCTGCGAACCGGCGGGCGCCGACGAAGGCGAGATCGACGCCGGCGGTGCCACCGACGCGGACGGCGCCGAGGACGCGCCCGGGGACGTGGAGCCCGTCGGCGGGCCGGTGCTGCCCCCGGTCGTGCCGCTGCCGGCGGACGCCTGGGCCGCCAGCAGCGCGTTCAGCGCACTTTGCAGCGTGGTGCCCCACGCGACGGCGGTCGACGAGGCGACCACGATGCGCTGGAACTCCGGGAACTGGATGCTGGTCGACTGGAGGTAGATCGGCTCCAGGTAGAGCAGCGACTGCTGGATGGGCACCACGATCAGGTTGCCGCGCACGACCGTGGAGCCCGACTGGTTCCAGAGGGTGATCTGCGCGCTGATGGTGGGGTCCTGGTCGATGCGGCCCTCGATCTGGGCCGGGCCGAGGATGGAGGTGTCCTTCGGGAACGCGTAGACCACGACCTTGCCGTAGTTCGCGCCGTCCATCTGGGCGGCGACCCACGCGCTCATGTTGGGACGGCTGGTGGGCACCATCGGCTGCAGCAGGAGGAACTCGGGCGCAGCCCCGCCCGGCAGGCGCATCTCCACGTAGTACGACTCGAGCGGCAGCTGCTGGCTGCTGGTCGGCTCGGAGGGGACCGTCCAGAGATCGTTGCGGGTGTAGAAGGTCGCCGGGTCCGTCACGTGGTAGGTCGCGTACATGCGAGTCTGCACGTCGAAGAGGTCCTCCGGGTACCGGAGGTGCGCGGCCAGCCAGCTCGGCGCCTGTGACAGCGGCCTGAACATCCCCGGGAAGATCCCTTCCCAGTCGCGGATGATCGGGTCGGCCGGATCGGCGACGTACATCGTGGTCTGGCCGGTGTACGCGTCCATCACGATCTTGACGCTGTTGCGGACGTAGTCGAAGGAGCTGCCGGCGAGTCCGCTCCCGGCTGGCAGGGTCGTCGGGTCGATGGGCGTCGCGTTCGGGAAGTACGGGCTGGTGGTGTAGGCGTCCTGCACGTAGACCAGCCGACCCTGGTCGGTGATGACCAGGTACGGATCGTGGTCGAACTGCAGGAACGGCGCCATGAGCGGCAGGCGGTCGGCCAGGGCGCGGTTGAACAGCAGCTGGCTGTGCGGCGTGACCTGGTCGCTGATCAGGAGGTTCAGGTCGCGGAACCGGAGGGCGAAGAGGAGACGCGTCAGCGGCGACCCGATCCCGATCCCCGTCGTGCCCGTCCAGCGGGTGTAGGCCTGGTTCGCGCCGCCCGTGGCCGACGTGGCGCCCGACCCGGTTGCCACCGGGTAATCGAACTCCGGCGACGCCGCGCCGACCACCACCCAGCCGTTCTGCTTCTCGCCGAAGTAGATGCGGGGCTGCGTGATGGTGGGGGCTCCACCGGTCGACATGGGGGGGATGTTGCTGATGAGGAGCTGGGGCAGGCCGTCGCTCGTCACCTCGTTGACCGGCGCCATCACCGCGCCGATCCCGTGCGTGTAGGTGATGCGCTGGTTGACCCAGCTCTGCGCGGACGGGATGTTCTCGGCCGCGATCTCGCGCGCGGAGATCCAGACCTGGCGCTCCTGCCCCGCGATCTGGTAGCGGTCCGCGTCCACGTCCACGAACTGGTAGTACTGGCGCACCGTCTGCAGCTGGTCGATGGTGGCGCCGAGCGGGCGGTAGTCCCACAGCCGGGCGTTGGCGAACGTGGCCTGGTCCGCCTGGATCGCGGACGCCGAGAGCTGGCCGGACCCCTGGTAGGGCACCTCCTGCCACTGGTCGAGCCCGTAGGCCAGGCGGGTCATCGCGATGTTGTTCTGGATGTACGGCTGCTCCACGGCCTGCTCGTTGGGCTTGACCACGACCGCCTCCACGACGGCCGGGTAGAGGCCGGCGAGCCCGACCCAGAGCACGAGCCAGGCGCCCACCGCGACGGCGACCGGCCACCACCGCCGCTGGAACGCGGCGACGACCAGCACCACCGCCACGCCGACGGCCACCACCGACAGCACGTCGTAGGCCAGGAAGCGGGCGGCCTGGTCCGCGTAGCTGACGCCGACGGTGACCCCCTGCGTGCTGTGGGTCAGGTTCAGACGGTCGAGCTGGTAGCCGGCCGCGGCCACCACGAGCCAGAGCCCCGCGAGCACCGAGAGGTGCACTCGTGCGGGCCGGGAGAGCGCCAGCGGGCCACGGGCCACCGCCACGGCGTGCCGGGCGGCGGCGATCGCGAGCGCGGCCAGCAGCACGCCGCTGAGCAGGCCCTGGACCAGCTGCAGGAACGGCAGGTCGAAGAGGAAGAACGAGATGTCCAGGTGGAAGACCGGGTCGGTCACCGCCGCGCCGGTCGGGCTGTAGGGGACGCGATGGATCCAGAGCAGGACGGTGTCCCACGAGCCGGCCGCCACCCCCGCCGCGGTCAGGGCGGCCAGGACGGCGACGCCCACCAGGGTCCACGTGACCAGCGGCGTGAGGTCAGGCGGCTCGAGCGGCTCTCCGCCCACCACGATCGGTTCGGCGGGGCCGAAGGGCCCGAAGACGCGCGGCCCACCCTGATACCGGGACGCTTCATTGAGGCGGTCCCACAGGTGCCGCAGCGTGCCGCCGCCCGGCGGCGGAGGCGGAGCGATCCGCGCGGCCACCCAGAGGTCCAGGAGGAGCACGAGCAGGACGGCGAGCCCCACGCCCGCGAAGAGTGCCAGCTGGGTTCCCAGGCGGGTCCAGAGCACCTGCGCATAGCCCACGCTCTGGTACCACATGCCGTCCGTGACGAGGTCCACGAGCGAGCCGCCGAGGGTCAGGAGCAGCAGGATCCCGACGACCACTGCCGCGAGAAGTGCGCTCGCCCCCAGGCCGACCGCCCGGGTCCCGCCGCGCGGGCCGCCGCTGCCGCCCACGGGCCGTGGCCCGGGCCGGGAGGAGCCCGCGCGTCCACCGCCTGGGCCCTGGCTGCCTGATCGGTACGACGGCCCCCGACCCGCCGACGGTCCCTCGCGCTCGTCCATCCGCCGGCGAGTGTACGCCGCCGTCCGTCCGCGCACGGGCCGCCCGCCGCCCACCCACGACGCCTCGGCGCCAGCGTGCGCGCCGTGCCCGGTGGCGGCCCGCACGGTGCCGCGCGTATCGTGTCCGTGCTGCACAGCCGGCCCGGGGACCGGCGCCCGGCGACGGAGGACGTGATCCGGTGACCGAGCGGTACGACGTGGTCGTGATCGGCGGGGGGATCGTGGGCCTGGCCACTGCCCATGCCCTCCTCGAGCGCGCGCCGGCGATCTCGGTGGCGATCCTCGAGAAGGAACCCGAGATCGCGATGCACCAGACCGGGCACAACAGCGGCGTCATGCACTCGGGGCTCTACTACCGCCCGGGATCGCTGAAGGCACGCCTGTGCCGCGAGGGCAAGGCGGAGCTCGAGCGCTTCGCCGACGCGCACGGAATCGCCTGGGAGCGGACCGGCAAGCTGGTGGTGGCCGTGGACCAGCGCGATCTGCCCCGCCTGGTCGAGCTGGAGTCGCGGGGGCGCGCCAACGGGATCGAGGGGCTGGAGCGCGTCGGGGCGGAACGCATGCGCGAGATCGAGCCGCACGTCCGGGGCCTGGCGGCGCTCTGGGTGCCGGAGACGGGCGTCATCGATTACCGGCAGGTCGCGCGGGCGCTCGCCGACGAGATCCGGGGCGCGGGAAGCCGGATCCTCACCGACCACCGGGTCACGGCGCTGCGGCGCGTGCGCCTGGCCCCGACGGTCCCCGGGGGCCGCCCCCGGGGTCGCGCCTGGCTCGTCACCACTCCGCGCGCGACCCTCCTCGCGCGCGGAGTCATCGCCTGTGCCGGCCTGCAGTCGGACCGGGTCGCGGCGATGACCGGCCACGC
>JAKAHX010000055.1 GCA_021814735.1 Chloroflexota bacterium
TGGCAGCCGTCGTCCTTGCCGAGACCACCGGGGACGCGCTGCGTCCCGCCGGCGGCGTCTCCGCCGCCCGGCAGGTGGCGGATACGGCATGGGCAGGCGGTGCCCTGCCGATCGTGGTGGTCGCGCCTGACCCCGAGGGCGCCCTGGCAGCCTCGCTCGCAGGTTCCGAGGCGGACGTGATCTCGCCGTCCGACGAGCGCCTCCCGCCTGGGGCCGAACACGGCCAGGGCACGGCCCGCGATGGGCATCCCCTCCTCCGTGGCGCCCGCTCGGCCTTCGCCCGCGTGGGCGAGACGACCGCGGTGCTGGCATGGCCGGTGCAGATGGCATGGGTGGACGCGGCGACCGTCACCGCGCTGCTGGAGGCACACGCGGCCGCCCCGGATACGCTGATCCGGCCGACGTGGAAGGGCACCCTCGGCTGGCCCGTGCTGCTGCCGCTGACGCTCCTGCTCGACCGCCCCGACCTCGCCGCGCTGCCGGACCCGGCGGCGCTGCTCGACGCCCTCGAACGCAGGGGCGCGAGGGTCCGCACGCTCGACCTGGGCGACCCCGGCGTGGCTCTCTCCACCGATACCGCCCGTGCGGCCCTTCCCCCGTTCGAGGGCCCGGATCAGCCCGTCACCGGACACCCGCCTGACTGGGGGGCAGACGTCGCCCGGGTCGCCCCGGAACGATGAGCAGGTCCGGCCGGGTGCGCGCCGGGGGCGGGGCCGGTCCTGTCGACGCCCCGCGCCAGCCGGTGCCCCCGACGATCGTCCGCGCTGCCCGGGCGGGGGAGGCCCCGGCCATCGCGGCGATCTACACGCAGGGCATCGAGGACCGCACCGCCACCTTCGAGACCGAGCCGCGGACGGCGGCGCAGATGGCGGACTACCTCGCGGAGCGGGCCGGTCGGTACCCGGTGATCGTCGCCGAGCGCGAGGGCCGCGTGGTGGCCTGGGCGGCCGCGTCGCAGTACCGGCCCCGGGCCTGCTACGACGGGGTGGCCGAGTGTTCCGTCTACGTCGCCCGGGATGCGCGGGGCACGGGTGCCGGGCGTGCCGCCCTGGCGGGCCTCGTCGCGTCATGCGAGGCGGCCGGGTTCTGGAAACTCGTCTCCCGCGTCTTCCCGGAGAACGTGGCCAGCCGGCGGCTCTGCGCGGGGCTGGGCTTCCGGGAGGTGGGCGTCTACCGCCGGCACGCGCGGCTCGACGGCCGCTGGCGAGACACCGTCATCGTGGAGCTCCTGATCGGCGACGCGCGCGACGACGCATAGCGCCGTCAGCGGTCGACAGGCGGGCGGGCACCATCGATCGGTCGCGCCCGCGCGACCGGCTCAGGCGAGCGGCGCTCCCTCGACCTCCGGGATCGGCCCCCTCGCCACCGGGCGCACCGCCGGGCGCGTGGTCGCCACCGCGAGCCCGAGGATCACCAGGGCCACGCCGCCCAGCTGGAAGATCGACGGGGACTCCCCCAGCAGGACGGCCGCCAGCGCCACCGTGGCAATCGGCTGCGCCAGCAGGATCGAGGACGTCAGCGCGGCGGGAAGACGCGGGAGCGAGGACGAGATCAGCAGGTAGCCGCCCACCTGCGAGGTAAGCGCCACCAGGACGAGCCAGCCGTGCGCGGGCCACGCCGGCACCGGGTCGAACTCCCCGAGGAGCGTTCCGAGCACGGCGCCAGCCGCGGCCGCGGCAGCGGTCGCGTCGAACAGCACCGTCGCCGGCCGCGGGCCGCCCACGTTCAGCTGGCGGGTGAGCAGCAGGAACCCGCCGTAGGCGATCGCCGATCCCGCGCCCATCAGGACCCCCAGGCGGGGATCGGCCCCGTAGGGATGCGCGCCCAGGATCCCCGAGATCAGGCCCACCCCGGCGAGCATCACCGGGATCGCCACCAGGATCGAGCGCGACGGACGCTCGCCGAGCACCGCCCATGCCGCCGCGGCGACCACCACGACCTGCAGGTTCGCCGTGACCGTGGCGAGCCCGGCGCCCACCTGCAGGACCGCGTGCTGCCAGAGGAGCAGGTCGAGCGCGAAGAAGATGCCCGCCACCGCTCCGACGGCATGGGCGCGTCCCCCGAACGGCCCCAGGCGGCGGCGCTCGCCGAGGGCGATCAGCCCCAGGAAGGGCAGCGCGTACAGGCAACGAAAGACCGTCGCGGTGGCCGGCGTCGTCCCCGAGAACCGGAAGAAGATCCCCGAGAAAGCGATGCACAGCGCGCCCCCCAGCGCCGCAAGGCGCGCATGGCGCGTCAACGCGCCCGCGCCATGCTCGAGCCGTGCCAGGAGGACCGCGGCTATGCGGCCCCTCCTCCCGGCACGTGCGTCCCGGAGTGCCCCTCGCTGGGCGCACGCTCCCCCTCGCGTTCGCGCCCGGCCGGAGCCGTCCCGGCCGCATCGGCCCTGGCCGCGGGAGCGATGCCCACGAACCGCAGACCCAGCTCCTCGTACTGCGCGGGGTCCGGCACCGACGGCGCGTCCAGCATGAGATCGGTTCCCGAGGAGGTCTTGGGAAAGGCCATCACCTCGCGGATGTTGGTCTGGTCGGCGAGCAGTGCGGCCCAGCGGTCGATCCCCAGGGCGATCCCGCCGTGCGGGGGCGCCCCGAAGTCGAACGCCTCCAGGATCCCGCCGAAGAGCGAGTGCATCCGCTCCAGCGAGTATCCCTGGAGCGCGAAGCTCCGTTCGAGCAGGTCGCGCCGGTGGATCCGCACCGAGCCCCCGCCGAGTTCCCAGCCGTTGAGCGCGATGTCGTACTGCATGGCCCGGGCGCGACCGGCCGGATCGTCCGGGGCGGGCCGATATGGATCGCCCGAGGCGGTCGCGAGCAGGGGCTCGTCCTCCGGCACGACCCCGGAGAACGGGTTGTGGGTCGCGTCCCAGCGATGGTTGTCCGCGTCCCACTGGTACATCGGGAAGCGGTGCACCCAGCAGTACCCCAGCACCGCCGGATCCACCAGTCCCAGCCGCTCACCGAGCTCACGGCGCAATCGGCCGAGCACGTCGGCCGTCACGGCCGCTTCGTCCGCGACCACCAGCAGCAGGTCCCCGCGGCCTGCGCCGGCCGCCCCCAGCATCGCCCGGAGCCGTTCCTCGCCCAGGAACTTCGCCACCGGCGAGTGCACCGCGCCGTCCGCGTCGATCGAGACGTGCACCAGGCCCTTCGCCCCGTACCGGCGCGCCAGGGCGACCAGCTCGTCCACCTCCCGGCGGCTGGCCCCGGCCATCCCGGGCGCCACGATCCCCTTGATGCGGCCGCCGGTCCCGAGTACCTCGTCGAAGACGCGGAACCCCGTCCCCTCGCCGCCCTCGCGCAGGACGGGCGCCAGGTCCACGAGCTCCATCCCGAAGCGGATGTCCGGCTTGTCCGACCCGAACCGCTCCATCGCCTCCTCGTACGTGAAGCGCGGGAAGGGCACCGCCTGGAGCGGGCGCTCCGGCACGACCGTCCGGCTCACCTCGATGGCCATCGCCTCCACGAAGTCCATCACGGTCTGCTCGTGCACGAAGCTCATCTCGAGGTCGAGCTGGGTGAACTCCGGCTGCCGGTCGCCGCGCAGGTCCTCGTCCCGGAAGCAGCGCGCGATCTGGAAATAGCGGTCCATGCCCGCGACCATGAGCAGCTGCTTGAGCTGCTGCGGACTCTGCGGCAGCGCATAGACGGTGCCCGGCTGGAGCCGGCTGGGGACGATGAAGTCGCGCGCGCCCTCCGGCGTCGACTTGATCAGGATCGGGGTCTCGATCTCCACGAAGCCGGCCCGGTGATGCGCGTCGCGGATGGCCCGCACGAGCGCAGCGCGCAGGAGGAGCCGGTCCCGCATCGGTTCGCGCCGGATGTCCAGGTAGCGATATCGGAGCCGCACCGCCTCGTCCACCGGGGCGTCCGGCTCGTTGATGTAGAAGGGCGGCGTCTGCGCCTCGGAGAGGATCTCCAGCTCGCGCGCCCGGAGCTCGATCTCCCCGGTGGCCAGTCTCGGGTTCTCGGTCCCGGGTAGCCGCCGCGTCACCGTCCCGGCGACCGACACGACGAACTCGGGCCGGACCCGGGCGGCGACCGCGTGGGCGGCGGGCGCCTCGTGGGCGTCCAGCACGACCTGCGTGATGCCGTGGCGGTCTCGCAGGTCGAGGAAGATCAGGTGTCCGTGGTCACGGCGCCGATGCACCCAGCCGGCCAGTCGGGCCTCGCGGCCGGCGTCGGGCGCGCGCAGCGCGCCGCACGTGTGGGTCCGGAACGGCGTGGCGAGGTCGTCGAGAGCGTGCGTCGGCACGGGCGTGTCGGTCATGGCGCGCACATCCTACGGGATCGCGCTGCTCATCCGTGGTGGTGCGTGCTCTCCCCGCGCTGGATGCTGCGTGCCAGCTCGTCGAGTGGCACCGCGTGCTGCGTCCCGGCCCGCAGGTCACGGAGCTGGACCATCCCGTCCCGGAGCTCGTCGCCCAGGATCACCGCGAAGTGCGCTCCTTCACGCGAGGCCTGCTCGAGCTGGCGACCCAGCCGTCGCGTCCCGAGGTCCGCCCGGGCCGCGATCCCGGCGCGCCGCAGTTCCGTGGCCACCCGCAGCCGACCGACGCTGTCGGCCGGGTCGGCGCTCGCCACGAACGCCGCCGGCCGAACCGGCTCCGGAGCTGCGATCCCCTCCTCCGCCAGCGCCAGCACCACCCGGTCGAGCCCCAGCGCAAACCCGATCCCGGGGGTGGGACGCCCGCCGAGCAGCTCCACGAGGCCGTCGTAGCGGCCGCCGCCACCCAGCGCCTGCTGCTGGCCTTCCGCCCCCTCGCGGTAGTACTCGAAGGCGGTCCGCGTGTAGTAGTCGAGCCCACGCACCAGCGATGGCTCGATGCGGACCGGGACGCCGAGCGCGTCGAGATGCGCGCGCACCCCGTCGAAGTGCTCGCGGCACGCATCGCACAGGTGGTCCACGATCCGTGGGGCCCCCGCGATCAGGGCGGCCATGTCCGGGTCCTTCGAGTCCAGCAGGCGCAGCGGGTTGCTGGCCAGACGCGCCAGCTCGAGGCCGGGAAGCTCGGAGCGGTGCCGCTCGAAGTACTCGCGGAGCCGGGCGACGTACGCCGGCCGGCAGCCCGGGTCGCCGATCGAGTTCAGCAGCACCTGCACGTTGGCGAGGCCGGCCTCCGTGTAGAAGCGGTGGCCGAGTTCGATGATCTCCGCGTCGATCCCGGGCCCCGCGTCGCCGATGGCCTCCACGTCCCATTGCCAGAACTGCCGGTAGCGGCCGGCCTGGGGCCGGTCGTAGCGGAACATCGGCCCGACGTACTGCACGCGGACCGGCTGGGGCAGCGTGCGCATCCCGTGCTGGACGTAGGCCCGCACGATCCCGGCGGTCGCCTCCGGGCGCAGCGACCAGGCCTCCGACTCCTCGGTCCGCGGCTGGATCCGGAACAGCTCCTTCTCCACGATGTCGGTCACGGCGCCCACACCACGTTCGAAGACCGCCGTCTGCTCGAACATGGGCGTCTCGATCCCGGCATAGCCGTAGCGGCGGGCCAGGTCGCCGGCCAGCGAGGTCAGGCGCTCCCAGACGGGACGATCGACGGGGAGCAGGTCGCGAGTACCCCGGGGGGCACGAAACTCGGGCATGGGCGGAAGTCTATCGGGTGCGCGCCCGGGCGGTCGCCCGTGTACTCGTCCGGTACCTCCGTTACACCTCGGCGCCGACGGCGGAGCCTCGCCATCGCTCGACGAACTCGGCCGGGGTGACGTGCGGCAGCGGGCCGCCACGCGCGGCAGCGACCCGAGGCGGGCAGGCACGCCGCCCTGGTGTCGAGGCCATACTCCACGCGATGATGCCGATGGATGCGAGCTCCCCTCGGCCCGCCGCCCCACCGCGCTCGTCCGCCGCCGCGGCCCATGCCGGGAACCCCGGCGTGGCTCGATCGCACCGGCGCCCCGTGCTCGTGCGCCTGCGGGTGCGCCCTGGCCTGCGCGCGCTCGGGTCGCGCGTGCTGGTGCGCGGGTGGCTGGCCATCACCCTCGGCCACACGATCGTGAGCTGGCGTCCGCTGGAGCCGCCGGAGCTGGCGCACGAACTGGAGCACGTGCGCCAATGGGAACGCCTCGGCCCCATCGCCTACCCGCTGCACTACCTCGGCGCCTCGCTGCGCGCCTGGGCCGGCGGCGGCGACTGGTACCGCGACAACGCCTTCGAGATCGCCGCGCGCGAGGCCGCCCGCGCGGCGGCGCGCCCCACGGCGGGGCCGCTCGCGGATGGCGCCGGGGCCCGGGCACGCACCGGAGCCCGGGAACGCGCCGCACCCCCGGGGAGCGGCCCCGAGGCGACCACGCCCGACGCCCGCTGAGCGAGCTCGCGGCGGGCCCGGACGGCACCCTCAGGTCAGGGCGCGCTGGACCGAGAAGACGTCCTTGACCTGCTCCAGGCGGGAGAGCACGCGCGCCAGCTGCGCCACCGAGGAGACCTGGAGCGTCGCGTTGACGGTCGCCGTGTGATCGGGGTGCGTCTCCACGTGAGCGGCCACGATGTTGACCTTCTGCTCGGCCACCACGTTGCTGATGTCCGAGAGCAGTCCTGTCCGGTCGTACGCGTCGAGGCGGATCGCGATCGGGTAGGTCCGCTCGGCCGCGCCCTCCCACTCGACCTCGATCAGGCGCTCCACGTCCCGCTCGTGCAGGATGGTCACGCAGTCGCGCAGGTGCACCGTGATGCCCTTGCCCCGGGTGATGAACCCGATGATCGGGTCACCGGGGATCGGGTGGCAGCACGCGCCGAACCGGACCAGCAGATCGCCCACGCCCTTGACCCGGACGCCGCCGGTCTGCGTGGCGGGCACCGACGGCGCCACCTGGGGCAGGACCTGCTCGTTGGAGTCGTCCACCACGCCCATGCGGATGACCGCCTGCTGGGCGCTGACCGCACCGTACCCGACCGCCGCCAGGAAGTCGTCGACCGTCGGGAACTTGTAGACCTCGGCCATCTCCGAGAGGATGTCGGTCCCCACGCGCTCAAGCGACGTGCGCGCCAGCCGGCGCAGCTCGCGATCCAGCGCCTCCCGCCCGTGCGCGATGTTCTCCTCGCGCTCCTGGCGCTTGAACCACTGGCGGATCTTCTCCCGCGCGTGGGTGGTGCGGACGATGGAGAGCCAGTCGCGCGATGGACCGTGCGCGGCCTTGGTGGTGACGATCTCCACGATGTCGCCGTTGCGCAGCTTGTAGTCCAGCGGCACCAGCCGGTTGTTCACCTTGGCACCGATGCAGCGGTGGCCGATGTCGGTGTGGATCCGGTAGGCGAAGTCGAGCGGGGTCGATCCGGCCGGCAGGTCCTTGACCTCGCCCTTCGGCGTGAAGACAAAGACCTGGTCCTGGAAGACGTCGAGCTTCAGCCCCTCCACGAACTCGGTGGCGTCCGAGACCTCGCGCTGCCACTCCATGAGCTGGCGGATCCACGCGAGCTTGGCGTCGTAGTCGCGGTCGGACTTCGAGCCCTCCTTGTACCGCCAGTGCGCGGCGATCCCGACCTCGGCGATGCGGTGCATCTGGTGGGTCCGGATCTGCACCTCGAGCGGGTGCCCCTCGAGTGCGATGACCGCGGTATGCAGGCTCTGGTACCCGTTCGCCTTGGGCATCGCGATGTAGTCGTCGAACTGCCCGGGGATCGGCCGCCAGAGGGAGTGCACCACCCCGAGCGCCGCGTAGCAGTCCTTGACCTCGTCGACGAGAACGCGGATGGCGTACACGTCGTAGACCTCGTCGAAGGCCGCGGACTTGCGCTGCATCTTGCGATGGATGCTGTACAGGTGCTTCGGTCGACCCGACAGCTCGGCCACGATCCCGCTCGCCTCGAGCGCCTCTCCGAGCTCGGCCATGGCGCGGTCGACATACGACTCCCGCGCGGCCCGGCGCGTCTCCAGCTGCTGTGCCAGGGAGCGGAAGGCAACCGGGTCGAGGACCTTGAACGAGAGGTCCTCGAGCTCCCACTTCATCTGCCAGATCCCCAGCCGTTCCGCGAGCGGCGCGTAGATTTCCAGGGTCTGGCGCGCGATCCGCTGCTGCTTCTCCGGCGGCAGTCCCGCGATGGTCCGCATGTTGTGCAGCCGGTCCGCGAGCTTGATCAGGACGACCCGCACGTCCTCTGCCATGGCCAGGAACATCTTCCGGATGTTCTCGGCCTGCCGTTCCTCGTGGCTGTGCGCGCTGAACTTGGACAGCTTGGTGACCCCGTCCAC
>JAKAHX010000056.1 GCA_021814735.1 Chloroflexota bacterium
AAGCCGGAATCCACCGCGTAGTTGAGATGGGAGAGGTTGACGAAGTGGCGCACCGCCTGCGGCTCGTCGAGCTCGGGGAGTGCCGGGCCCGCGGCCCGCAGCTGTTCGGCAGGGATCCCCGCCAGAGCATCGGCCGGGGGGTGCGGGACGCGCGAGGTGCCCCGCCCGGGACGCGAGAGTTCGTCGAGGGTGGGCTGCAGGACGGGACCGACGGCCGGACGCAGCGCGTGTGCGCGGGGCTCCCCGGTGGGGGACGCGGGCTGCACGCTCATGCCCCCACTCCTGCCATCACCTCGGCCAGCGCCGCGGCGAACGCCGCGATCTCCTCGGCGCGCGTCACCTCGGTGGCGCACACGAGCAGCGCATCGCGCAGGACCGGGTCGTCCGGGAACCAGTCCGCCAGCGGGAGCCCGGCCAGGATCCCCCGGTCGAGCAGCGCGGCGTGGACGCGACGGGCATTCGGGACGCGGACCGCGAACTCGTTGAGATATGGGCCGGCGTGGACGCGCGGAGCCCCGGCCGCGGCCAGGGCGCGCTCCAGCTCGCGGGCCCGGGCGGCACCCAGCGCGGCCACGTCGCGCAGGCCGTGGGGCCCCATGGTCGCCAGGTAGACCGTGGCGGCCAGCGCGCAGAGCGCCTGGTTGCTGCAGATGTTGCTGGCGGCGCGCTCCCGGCGGATGTCCTGCTCGCGCGCCCGGAGCGTCATCACGAACGCGCGTCGCCCATCGACGTCCGTGGTGCGCCCCGCGAGGCGCCCCGGCACCTGGCGGGTGAGCGCGCTGGTGGCGGCGAGGATCCCGAGGTACGGGCCACCGTAGGCGAGGGGCAGTCCAAGGGGCTGGCCCTCCCCCGCCGCGATGTCCGCGCCGTACGCACCCGGCGGGGCAAGCACCGCCAGGGAGACCGGCTCCACGACCGCCACGAAGAGGGCGCCCGCGGCGTGCGCCAGGCGGGACCCCTCCGCCATCGGTTCCAGGATGCCCAGCGCGTTGGGCTGGGCGAGCAGCACCCCGGCCACCGGCCGGTCGGCCGCGCCGAGCGCCTGCTCGAGCGCCGCCAGGTCCGTGGCCCCGTCCGGGGCCAGGGGAACGGTCTCCACCGCGAACCTGCCGTCGTCGAGGTAGGTGCGCAGTGTGGCCGCGTACTGCGGGTGGAGCGCGGCGCTCACCAGGACCCGCGCGCGGCCGGTGGCGCGCAGGGCCATCAGCGCCGCCTCGGCGGTGGCGGTCGCCCCGTCGTAGTGCGACGCGCTCACCACGTCGAGCGCGGTCAGCTCCGCGAGCAGTGACTGGTACTCGTAGATGGTCTGCAGGGTGCCCTGGCTGATCTCCGGCTGGTAGGGGGTGTAGGCCGTGGCGAACTCGCCGCGCGCGACGATCTGGTCGACCGCCGCCGGCACGTAGTGGCGATAGACGCCGGCGCCAAGGAAGCTCGCCAGGTTCACCCGGTTGCGGGCGGCGAGGCCGCGCAGGCGCTCCGCCAGCTCGAGCTCGGGCTCCGGGCCGGGCAGGTCGAGGCCGTGGGCGCGCACCGCCGCGGGGATGTCGTCGAACAGCGCGTCGGCGGACGGGAGGCCGAGGGCGGCCAGCATCCGACCCCGGTCGGCCGGCGTGTGCGGCCCGTAGGGCATGGCGTCAGGCTCCGATCAGCGCGCGGTACGCGGCGGCGTCCTTGAGCTCGGTCGTCGCGCCCTCGTCGGCGATGCGGATGCGCATGATCCAGCCCTGGCCGTAGGGATCGCTGTCGATCAGCTCGGGGTGCGCGTTGAGCTCGCCGTTCACCTCCAGGACCTGGCCCGGAACCGGCGCGAAGAGATCGCTCACCGCCTTGACGGATTCGACCACCCCGAACGCCTCGGCGCGCTCGAGCGTGCGACCGACCTGCGGAAGCTCCACGAAGACCACGTCGCCGAGCTGCTCGGCGGCATAGGCGGTGATCCCGACCACGCCGGTGTCGCCCTCCACCCGCAGCCACTCGTGATCGTCGGTGTAGAGGAGACCCTCCCTCACGTCCACGTCCATCTCCCTGTAGGCACTCTGCTGGTCCGCCCCGTCGTCAGGCCGGGCGGTGGTAGAAGGGAAGCGGCACGACCTCGGCCGGCACGCGCGATTCCCGGATGCCGATCTCGAGCATCGTACCCGCCTCGGTGGCGTCCGCGGGCACGTAGGCCATCGCGATCGGCTCGCCCAGCGTCGGCGACTGGGTGCCGCTGGTGACGGACCCGACCGCCTCGACGCTCCCCGCGCGGAAGACCGGGTAGCCGTGGCGGGCGATCCCGCGGCCGCGCACCACGAGGCCCACGAGCGCCTTCGACCGCCCACGCTCCTGGGCCGCCGCGAGCGCCGCGCGACCCACGAAGTCGCCCGGCTTCGAGAGCTTGACCACCCGCCCGAGCCCCGCATCGAAGGGCGTGGTGTCGCGCCCGAGCTCGTTGCCGTAGAGAGGCATCCCGGCCTCCAGGCGCAGCGTGTCGCGCGCGCCGAGACCGGCCGGGATCACGCCCTGCGGGAGGCCGGCAGCGAGGAGGGCGTCGAAGACCGGGATGCCCGCCTCCCAGTCGACGAAGCACTCGAACCCGTCCTCGCCGGTGTAGCCGGTGCGGGCCACCAGGGCGGGGATCCCGGCCACGTGCCCCTCGGCGATGGCGTAGTAGCGCAAGGCGCCCAGGTCCACGTCGGTGAGGGGCGTCAGCACGCCGACCGCGCGCGGACCCTGGATGGCCACCAGCGAGGTGCGCAGGGAGGCGTCGTCGAGGGCGGCGTCGAAGCCAGCCAGGCGGGCACGCAGCTCGTCCGCCACCACCGCGGCATTGCCGGCGTTCGCCACCACCAGGAAGTGGTCGGCCGCCAGGCGGTACACGATGAGATCGTCGATCACGCCGCCGTCGGGCGCGCAGATCATGGAGTAGTGCGCCCGTCTGACGGCGAGCGCCGGCGGGTCGGTGACCAGCGCGTAGGCGAGCGCCGCACCCGCCTCCGCGCCGCGCACGTGCAGCTCCCCCATGTGCGAGAGGTCGAAGACGCCGGCCCGCCCCCGCACGGCGCGGTGCTCCTCGACGATCCCGCTGTACTGGAGGGGCATCTCCCAGCCCGCGAACTCGACCATGCGCGCACCCAGCGCGCGATGCCGCTCGAGCAGCGCCGTGGCCCGCATCTGCGCTCTCTCCCCGGCGGCGCGCGAATCAGGCCGCGCCGCGCTCCCGGAGCGCGTCGATCGCTGGTCGCGCCCGTTCGACGATCTCGCGCTCGGTCTCGAACTTCAACAGGTGCGCCGCCTCCTCCAACGGCACCCAGCGGACCTCCTCGAACTCGTAGTCGTGGTTCGCCAGGTCCCCCCCGGTCGCGACCATCAGGTAGAAATGCACGGTCTTGTCCACCCGCGCGCCCGACTGGACGAAGGAGTAGTGGATCGATCCGACCGGCTCGACGATGTGGACCGCCAGGCCGGTCTCCTCGGCCACTTCCCGGAGCGCGGTCGTCTCGACGGCTTCGCCCTCGGCAGGGGTCCCCTTGGGCAGCACCCAGGCGGATCCCTCGTGCGGTCGCACGCGGCGGCCGAGCACGATCTCGGGCCCGCCCTCCACGATGCGGATCACCAGGCCCCCCGCGGACATGGCCTGCACGGGGGGACGAGGTTCGGTCCCCGGGCGCCTCACCGGCGCCACGGCGCCGCGCGGAGTGGCGCGAGCGTGCGGCGCGTCACGGTATCCCCGGTCCAGTGCAGCACCGGCTCGCGTCGCAGCAGCCCGGTGGTGCGGGAACGGGGCGCCTCGATGGTCATCCCGCGATCGTCCCGGAGGTCCATGCGCCGGCCGGCACGCCACGGTGCCAAGGCACCCGGGATCATGCCCGTCGCCAGGTGGTGGAGTCCCAGGCGCGCCTCGCGCCCCTGCGCGCCGGGGGCCACGAAGCGCGGCATCAGTCGTGCGGATCGCCCGGGAGCGAGGCTGTGCTGCATGCCGTCTATGGTACCCACTCAACCGAGCGCTGCAAGCAAGGCGAGCACCGCAGCGGCGCGATCGGCGGGAAGGTCGCCGCGCGCCATCGCCATGGCCACCGCCCGGCGTACCAGGGCCACGTACACGGGGAGCGCATCGGGCGCCCGGTCCTGCAGGGCCCCCAGGTGCGCGCGGAGCGTGCCGAGGTCCCCGCGGACTACGGGCCCGGTGAGCGCCGCCTGCGTGCCCAGCGCCCCGGCATGGTCGAGCCCCTGCCGCGCAAGGTCGAGGTACGTGTCCAGCGCGGCCGCATCGTCCAGCCCCGCGGCGACGCCGAGTTCCCGGATGGTGTCCAGCAGCGCGACCAGTCCGCCCGCCGCCAGGACGGCAGCCGCGTGATGGAGGGCCTTGCCGGCGGCCGTCATCCGCACGGGGCGGGCACCGAGCGCCTCCGCCAGCTCCGAGAGCAGCGGGAGCAACGGCTCGTCGCCCTCGATCGCGATCACCGAGCCGGGCAGCGCGGCCAGGGCCGCCTCCAGGCCGGCGAACGCCACCAGGGGGTGGAAGCTCCCCGCCTCGGTGCCGGCCGCCATCGCGGGCGCGAGGACGGACGACGGCAGCACCCCGCTGGTGTGGACGATCGCCTGGCCGCTGTAGAGGCGCATCTGCGCGGCGACCTCCGCGACGGCGTCGTCGGGCACGGTCAGGAAGACGAGATCCGCCTGGTCGAGCACCGCCTGGGGTTCGGCGTAGGCACGAGCGCCGGGCACGAGCGCGGCGAAGCGGTCCCGGCGCGCCGGATCGCGGGACGCCACGGCCGGGACCGGCCATCCGGCGCGCCGCAGCGCGACCGCCAGCGCGGTCCCCACCCGGCCGGCCCCGACGAAGCCGAGCCGCGGCAGGTGTGCGTCGGTCTCCGGGAGGCCGTGCGGCACCGGAGCGGTGCCCGTGCCGGGAGGGGGTTCGGCCGCGGTACCGGCGTGGAGCTCCGATCCGGGTCCCGGCGCGTGCGTGGTCCCGGGCGCGGTATCCGGCGCGGTCGCGGCGTGGGGCCGCGGTTCCAGCCCCGGCCCGGGCGCGGCGCCGGCGTCGCCTGCCGGCACCGTCGGCCGGCCGGCTCTCCCGCCCCACCACGAACGCATGCCACTCTCCCCTGCCGTGTCGAGGGGTCGATCGTAATCCGCGCACATCGTCCCGCGCGGGCCACGCGGCGCGCTGCGTGCATGACAGCGTGCCGCCCGGGGCGTGCCGAGCCTGGTCACGTCCGTCCCGCGCGGGCCACGCGGCGCGCGTCTGCCCGGTCCGTGGGCCGGCGGCCACGGGCTATACTCGTGGCCTTCGTACGTCTCGACCCGAGGCGGGCGCTCCCGTCAGGTGCCGATGAGCCGCGCCGATCCGCGCGGTTGGGAGGTTCGAGCACCATGTCGTTCCGTCCGAACCGGCCAGATCCCTTCGGCGCGCGCGCTCCGCTGGGACCGGGGCTGCCCGATCACTACCGCCTGGGCGCGCTGACCGGCCTGGGATATGACGCAGCCCGCATGCCGGTCACCGTCAAGATCCTCCTCGAGAACCTGCTCCGGCACGCCGGCGGCGGGATCGTGGACGAGGCGGAGGTGCGCACGCTCGCCGCCTGGCGCCCCGGCTCGGCGGTGGAGGCGGAGCTGCCGTTCATGCCCGCGCGCGTCCTGCTCCAGGACTTCACCGGCGTCCCGGCCGTGGTTGACCTCGCTGCCATGCGCGACGCGATGGCGGAGCTCGGCGGCGACCCGGCGCGCATCAACCCGCTGGTCCCGGCCGACCTCGTGATCGACCACTCGGTCCAGGTGGATCGCTTCCGCCTCCCCGATTCGTTCGCCTTCAACGTCGAGCGCGAGTACGAGCGCAACGGCGAGCGCTACCAGCTCCTGCGCTGGGCGCAGACGGCGTTCACGGACCTGCGCGTGGTCCCGCCGGGCACCGGGATCGTGCACCAGGTGAACCTCGAGTACCTCGCGACCGTGGTGACCGTCCGCGACGACGGCGGGCGGCCCGTCGCCTTTCCCGACACGCTGGTGGGCACCGACTCGCATACCACCATGGTCAACGGGCTGGGCGTCCTGGGATACGGCGTCGGGGGCATCGAGGCGGAGGCCGTGCTCCTCGGGCAGCCGCTCTACCAGCCGATGCCCCGGGTCGTCGGCGTGCGCCTGTCCGGCTCGCTCCCGCGCGGCAGCACGGCCACGGACCTGGTCCTCACCGTCACCGAGATGCTGCGCCGCCAGGGCGTGGTCGGGTCGTTCGTCGAGTTCGCCGGGGACGGCCTGGCCGGCCTCCCGCTCCCGGACCGCGCCACCATCTCGAACATGTCGCCCGAGTTCGGGGCCACCGCGACGATCTTCCCGATCGACGAGGAGACGCTGGCCTACCTGCGGCTGACCGGCCGCGACGCGGCGCTCGTGGAGCTGGTCGAGCGCTACGCGCGCGCGAACGGCCTCTGGCGCGAGCCGGGCATGGTGCCCGAGTTCGACGTCCTCCTGGACCTGGACCTCGGGTCGATCGAGCCGAGCGTAGCCGGGCCCAGACGGCCCCAGGATCGCGTACCCCTCCGCTCGCTCCGCGAGTCGTTCGAGTCGGCCTACCCCGTTCGCTCATCCGTGCAGGTCAGCATGGACGGCCAGACGGTGGAGATCGGGACCGGCTCGGTGGCGATCGCCGCGATCACCAGCTGCACCAACACGTCGAACCCGACCGTCATGGTCGGTGCAGGCCTGCTCGCCCGCAACGCGGTGGCGCGTGGCCTCTCGGTGGGGCCCACGGTCAAGACCAGCCTCGCGCCCGGGTCGCGGGCCGTGACCGCGTACCTGCAGGCGGCCGGCCTCATGGAGCCGCTCGAGCAGCTCGGCTTCGAGCTGGTCGGCTACGGGTGCACCACGTGCATCGGCAACAGCGGTCCGCTCGATGCGTCGGTCGCGCAGGCGATCGAATCCAACGACCTCGCCGTCGCGGCGGTCCTCTCGGGCAACCGCAACTTCGAGGGCCGCATCCACCCGCTCGCCAAGCTGAGCTACCTCGCCTCCCCGCCGCTCGTGGTCGCCTTTGCGCTGGCGGGCCGCGTGGACGTGGACCTGACCCGCGAGCCGATCGGCACGGATCCCTCCGGGCGGCCGGTGCTGCTCGAGGAGATCTGGCCCTCGGCGGACGAGATCCGCTCGGTCATCGACACGGCCATCGATCCCGACCTGTTCCGCCGCACCTACGCGAGCGTCTTCGAGGGCGACGACCGGTGGCGGGCCCTGCCCATCCCGTCCGGGGACCGCTACGCCTGGGCGGACGACTCCACCTACGTGGCGCGGCCGCCGTTCTTCGAGGGCCTCGGCGCGGAGGCGGCACCGGTCCGGGACATCGAGGGAGCGCGTGTCCTGGCGCTGCTCGGTGACTCGGTCACCACCGACCACATCTCGCCGGCCGGGTCGATCGCGCCCTGGAGCCCCGCGGGCCAGTGGCTGCAGGCCCACGGCGTGCCGCCCGTGGAGTTCAACAGCTATGGCTCCCGGCGCGGTCACCACGAGGTGATGATGCGGGGCACCTTCGGCAACATCCGCCTCCGCAACCGCCTGGTCGAGCGCGAGGGCCCCTACACCGCGCACCAGCCCTCGGGCGAGGAACTCTTCATCTACGACGCGGCGATGCGCTACGCGGCCGAGGGCGTGCCGCTCATCGTGATCGGCGGGCGCGAGTACGGCTCCGGCAGCTCCCGCGACTGGGCCGCCAAGGGCACCACGCTGCTCGGCGTGCGGGCCGTGCTGGCCCAGTCGTTCGAACGGATCCACCGCTCGAACCTGGTCGGGATGGGTGTGCTCCCACTGCAGTTCCTGCCGGGCGAGAGCGCCGAGTCGCTGGGGCTGACCGGGCGCGAGTCGTACGCGATCCGCGGCCTGGCGGCGGGGATCGAGCCGCGCCAGGAGGTCACCGTGGAGGTCCGCGACGGCAATGGCGCCACGCGCACCTTCCGGGCCGTAGCGCGCCTGGACGGACCCATCGAGGTCGACTACTACCGCGAGGGCGGGATCCTGCCGGCGGTGCTGCGCCGACTCGCCCGCGAGGGCCGGCGGGCCGACTGAGATCGCCGCGGCACGGGCACCTCGCGGGACCCACGGGCCCATCCCCGCGCGAGGGCCGGCGGGCCGACCGAGATCGCCCGGACCGACCGGGATCGC
>JAKAHX010000057.1 GCA_021814735.1 Chloroflexota bacterium
CCGCCGCGCCGAGCGTCACCGCGATGGCGGCCTCGAGTTGCCGGATCGTGACCAGCCCGGCCGCCGCGACGCGGACCGGGCCCAGGCGATCCGGTCGGTCGGCGCCATGGCGGTAGTCGGAAAGGTCGTTGGCGAGGTTCGCCGCGATCTGCAGCAGTTCCGCCACCGCGAAGCACAGTGCCGCGGCACCGATCCGGAAAGACACGCCCGCGGCGAGCGACGCCCCAAGTCCCACCACGACTCCACTGGCGGCGGCAGGCAGGGTGGCAGGACGGATCGCCTGTAGCCACACCCGAGCCGTGGCGCCTCCGCGCATCACTGCCTGCGACATGCGGGAACTGTACCCGGCCGTCGGGGCTCGCCGCGGGCAGCAGCCGCGCACGGCGGCACATGCCATTGGCCGGGCACGCCCCCGCGGCAAGGGCGGGCCACCGGCGTTGCGGGCGGAGCGCGGGCTGCTGGGCACGTGCCGGGACCGGAACGTACGATGCACGCATGTACGACCTGGTGACCGCGGCCGTCGAGGCCGCGCTGGCGGCTGGGGCGCGGTACGCCGACGCCCGCGTCATGGAGACGCGCACGGAGTGGATGACCGCGCGCAACGGAGCGCTCGAGTCGCTGGAACGGCGCGAGCGGGCGGGGATCGGGGTGCGCGCCCTGATCGGCTCCTCCTGGGGCTTCTTCGCGATCCCGGCGCTCGACCTCCAGACGGCGCGTCGCGCGGGCGCACGCGCCGCGGCCGTGGCGCGTGCCTCGGGGCTCGTGAGCGGCCCGGCCCTGGACCTGGCTCCTCAGGCGCCCGCACGGGGATCGTGGTCGAGCACCTGCCTCGAGGACCCCTGGAGCGTCACGCTCGCCGAGAAAGGCGACCTGCTGGAGGGCGTGACGCGGACCATGCTCGACCACGGCGCCGACCTCGCCGAGGCCAGCAGCCGGATCTGGGACACGCGCAAGTGGCTCGCCACCAGCGAGGGCCACCGGGTCGATCAGCACATCGTGGAATGCGGGGCGGCCATGAACGCCACCGCGGTGGGCGAACGCGAGACGCAGCGCCGCTCCTATCCCGGGATCCGGGGCCAGTACGGGACCCGCGGCTGGGAACTGGTGCGCGAACTCGATCTCCCGGGCAATGCCCCGCGCATCGCCGAGGAGGCGCGCGCGCTCCTCTCCGCGCCGCAGTGCCCCTCCCTGGACGCCACCGACCTGATCCTGGGCAGCGAGCAGATGGCGCTCCAGATCCACGAGTCGGTGGGGCACGCGGTGGAACTCGACCGCATCCTCGGCTGGGAGGCCGCGTACGCGGGCACCTCGTGGCTGGACCTCGCCCAGCTCGGCCGCCTCCGCTTCGGGTCCGACCTGATGACCATCACCGCCGACGCCACCCTGCCCGGAGCGCTGGGCAGCTTCGGGTACGACGACGAGGGGACACCGGCCCACCCGGTCGACATCGTGCGCAACGGCACCTGGGTGGGCGTGCTCTCCGGGCGCGACTCGGCCGCGCTCGCCGGGATCCCCTCCGGTGGCGCCGTGCGGGCGGACGGCTTCGACCGGATCCCCATGGTGCGCATGACGAACGTGGGCCTGCTCCCCGGCCCACACAGCCTGGAGGAGATGATCGCCGCCACCGACGACGGGATCCTGATGGACACCAACCGCTCCTGGTCGATCGACGACAAGCGGCTGAATTTCCAGTTCGGGTGCGAGATCGGCTGGGAGATCCACCGCGGCAGGCGCGGCCGCATGCTGCGCAACCCGACCTACACCGGGATCAGCCCGACCTTCTGGGGTTCCATGGACATGCTGGGCAACCGGTCCGAGTGGACCTTCTGGGGAACACCCAACTGCGGCAAGGGCGAGCCGGCGCAGGTGGGGCACACCGGACACCCGGCCGTGCCGGCCCGGTTCCGCGGCGTGCGCGTGGGCGTGCGGGGGTGAGCAGGATGCAGCACGACGAGGGCATGGTTCCCCCCGGCGTCGACGCGGCCGACGTCGCCGACCGGGTGCTCGATCTCGTCCGGGCACGCGCGGCCACCGCGGAGGCGGAAGTCGCGGTGCGGCATGGCGAGGAGGCCCTGACCCGCTTCGCGAACGGGTTCATCCACCAGAACGTGGCCGAGGAACGACGGCGCGTCCACCTACGGGTCGCCCTCGACGGCCGGTCCGCGGCCTCCAGCGTGGAGGGGTTCGACCCCGATCTCCTGGCCCGCCTTGCCGACGACGTCATCGCGGCAGCGCGCACCCGCCCGGTAGACCCGGACTGGCCGGGCCTCACGCCACCCGCCCCGGCCACCGAGGGGGAGCACTGGGACGAACGAACCGCGCGGGCCCTGCCCGAGGAGCGCGCCCGCCAGGTCCGTGCTTTCGTGGACGCTGCCGGCGGCCTCCTGACCGCCGGTTCGTGTCCCACTGCCGGGATCCGTGCCTGCTTCGCCAACAGCGCCGGGCAACGGCTGTCGGGCCGCACCACGGTCGCAGGCCTCCAGGGGATCGCCCGGACGGACACCTCGGACGGCAGCGCGCGGGACGCGTCCGTCCGCCTCGACGACCTGGACGGGGCACGGCTGGGCGCGCGGGCCGCAAGCAAGGCGCGCGAGGGGGCCGACCCCACGGACCTCGAGCCCGGTCGGTACGAGGTGGTGCTCGAGCCGCAATGCGTCGCGAACATGCTGGAGTTCCTCTTCCTGCACGGGTTCAACGGCCGCGCCGTGCACGAGGGGCGTTCGTTTGCGCGACTGGGAGCGGCGCAGTTCGACCGGGCACTCACCATCGCCGATGACGCCGCGGACCCTGGCCAGACGGGGCTCCTCTTCGATGCGGAAGGGACTCCCAAGCGACGCGTCGACGTGGTTCGGGCGGGCGTCACCTGCGGGATCCTGCACACGCGCCGGACGGCACGGCAGGCGGGCACCGTCAGCACGGGCCACGCGACCGAGGCGTCCGGGCAATGGGGCGCAGTCCCCTCGAACGTGGTGGTCGAGGCCGGTGATCAGCCGACTGCCGAGCTGGTCGGGTCCGTCGAGCGCGGCCTGCTGGTGACGGACTTCTGGTACACCCGCATCCTGGACCCGCGGACCCAGGTCGTGACCGGGCTGACGCGCAACGGGGTCTGGCTGGTGGAGGGCGGGCGGGTCGTCCGCCCGGTCCGGAACCTCCGCTTCACGCAATCCTTCCTCGAGGCACTGGCACCCGGCGCCGTGCTCGGGGTAGGCTCCGAGCGGACGCTCGTCCTGGACGGCCTCGAGGCCGCCTCGCTGGTGCCCGCCCTGCACCTCGCGGCGTGGAACTTCACGGGCGGATCGCGCGGCTGACGGCGGCTGCCGGTGGAGGACGAGCTGGGAGAGCGCATGGGCGATCCGACGAACGACGGCGTCGACGGGGCCGCGGCCACCGGCGTGGACCAGGCTCCGGGTCCGCCCCTGCCTGCCGAACGCGACCGGGTCCTCATCGCGTACGCCAGCCAGGGTGGGTCGACCGCGCAGATCGCGCAGGCGATCGGGCTCGCGCTGCTCGATGCCGGCTGCGACATCGACGTGCGTCCGGCCCGACAGGTGGAGCGGCTGACCGGGTTCACGTGCGTGGTCGTCGGGAGCGCGCTGTACCACGGCGTCTGGCTGCCCGAGGCGTTCAAGTTCCTGCGCCGTCACCGCGCAGCCCTCGCGAAGCTCCCGGTCTGGCTCTTCGACAGTGGACCGCTCGACCGGTCCGCCGAGGGTCACCTGCTGCCCCTGCCACGGGGGGTCGCCACGCTTGCCGCATCGATCGGAGTCCGCGGGCACATCACGTTCGGCGGCAAGCTCGGCCGCACCGACCTGACGGTGGCCGAGCGACTGCTGGTGATCGAGGGGCGCGGCGGCGACTACCGGAACTTCGAGGACATCCGAGGCTGGGCAGAGCAGATCGCCCGCGCGCTGGCGGCCGAGCGCGCCTGACCCGCGGGCCCGAGGACGCGGCGCGGCGCGTGCCGCCGGGGCGAGCCTAGCGGTAGTTCTCGAACTGGATGGCGACCGGGTAGTCCTCCGCCGCCTGCCGGAGCCGCACGATCACCCGCTGCAGCTCGTCCTTGCTCTTGCCCGAGATCCGCACCGCGTCGCCCTGGATCTGCGGCCGCACCTTCGGAAACTCGTCCCGGACGAGCTTCGCGATCCGCTTCGCGAGCTCCTCGTCCAGGCCGCGCCGGAGCCCGACGCGCTGGCGCACGGTGTCCTTTCCGGCCGGCTCGATGGTGCCCCAGTCGAAGATCTTGAGCGACAGGCCGCGGCGGATCGCCTTGGATTCCAGCAGCTCCCGGACGGCCTTCGCGCGGTACTCGTCGGAGGTGCGCAGCAGGATCTCGTCCCGGCCCAGGTCGAGCTGGACCGGCACGTTCCGGAAGTCGAACCGGGCGGACACCTCCCGGCGCACCTGGTCGAGCGCGTTCACCAGTTCCTGGCGGTCGAAGTCGCTGACCACGTCGAACGAGACCTCACCCGGCATCCCCTGCTCCTCCCTCGCCCGGATCGTCCGGCACCGGTTCGGGCTTGACCGTGGTATCGATGCCGACGCGCCGCTCGAGCGTCCAGTGCCGCTCGCGTATCACCAGGCGGTCCTCGTCGAGCTCGAACGTGACGAACCCCCGGGCGCGCCAGCGCTCCGCCGACTCGCGGCGGGTCCACGCACCGTGCCACGCGGCGAGGACGGTGGAACCGCTGGCCCACGCGCGCTCCGCGTCGAACTCGACGTTCACCTGCTCCAGGGCGAGCCGGTTCCAGTAGGCACGGATGGCCAGGTCCCCGGCCAGGTGATCGCCGAAGGGATCCGGGCGCAGGTCCGCGTCAGTCCGGTAGAGGGCCATGGCGGCATCCACGTCGCGCGCCTCCCGGGCCCGCTTGTAGGCGGCGAGCAGGTCGTCGGCGTCGCCTGGCGTCAGGTTCGGCATCCGCCCAGTGTACCGGCCGCGCGCGG
The DNA here is from genome assembly GCA_021814735.1 of Chloroflexota bacterium. Classification (GTDB taxonomy): domain Bacteria; phylum Chloroflexota; class Limnocylindria; order Limnocylindrales; family CSP1-4; genus JAJYNJ01. Next base: position 4,942 of record JAKAHX010000057.1, read on the forward strand.
CCGGCCGGCGCTGCTCAGGTGCGCTCGAGCGAAGCCACCAGGCGCGCGGCGATCCGGTACGAGTGCCCGCCCCCCATGACGAGCACCACGTCCCCGGGACGCACCCGGTCCGCCAGCCAGTCGGCGGTCTGCTCCACCGTGCCCGGCGCGGCGGCACGGGAGAGGCCACGGGCGCGCACTGCTGCCGCCAGCCCCTCGGCCGAGGCCACCGTGGTGTCCGGGTCGCGTCCCGCCCAGATGTCCGCGATCGCCACCTCGTCCGCACCGGACGCGAGGACCTCCGCGAACCGGTCCAGCAGCGCTGCCGTGCGGTGATACGTGAGCGGCTCGTAGACGGCCCAGAGCCGCCGCCCGGGGTACCGCTGGCGCACGGCGGCGAGCGTCGCCGCAATGGCGGTCGGGTGGTGCGCGTAGTCGTCCAGCACAGCCACCCCGCGCGGCTCGCCCCTGAGCTCGAGGCGACGGCCGACACCGCGGAAGGCACCTAGCCCGTCCAGGATGGCCGGCACCGCGATCCCCAGCGTCGCGGCCGCGGCCGCGACGCACAGGGCGTTCTGGGCGTTGTGGCGTCCCGGAAGCGCGATCCGCGCCCTCATGACACTCCCCCCAGGGCGGGTTCCCTCCTGCCACGCGCCCAGGCCCCCGAGCCCGCCGATCTCCAGGGTGGTGCCCCGCGGGTCTGCCGCGGCGATCCGTCCGACCACCGCCCACGCCGGGCCGTGCGCGGTGCTCCGCGCCGAGCGCAGCTGGTCGGCCGCGGCCGCGAGCCTGGCCACGGTCGAGACCCTGGAGGCGGCCGACCGATCGCGACGGCCGGTCCCCGGATCGTCCGCGCCGGCCTCGTCGTCCAGGAGCGTCACGGCCACCAGCCGCCCGGGCCAGTCGACCAGCCGGGCCGCCACCATGTCCGCGCCACGGTCCCCACAGTTGACGACGAGCGTCGGGTCGGCCCCGGGCGCCTCCATGGCCCGGACCCATCCCTCGAAGGCCTTTCGAACGGCGGCCTCGTCGGCGAACACGTCCGGGTGGTCCCATTCCGCGTTCAGCAGCACCCCCAGCGCCGGCCGGTAGGGATCGAAGTTGCCCGCGTACTCGTCCGCCTCGACCACGAACTCGGGCCCCGTGCCCCAGCGGGCGGTGGACGCGGGTGGGCCGCTCACGTCCGTCGGCAGCAGCGCGCCCACGAACGCGCTGGGGTCGCGCCCTGCCCGCCAGAGGAGCTCCACCAGCCAGCCCGTGGTGGTGGACTTCCCGTGGGTGCCGGCCACGCCCACCAGGCGCGCGCCGCGGGTCACGGCGGCATCGGCCACGACCTGCTGCCAGGGCTCGACCGGGATCCCGAGTTCGTGCGCCGCCCGCAGCTCAGGGTGGTCCGGGTCGATCGCGGTGAGCGCCTTGGTGACCGCCAGGCGGTCGACGAGAGCGACCATGGTCGCGCGATCCACGGCCCCGGAGCGCCCTGCCGCCCCCGGGTTCGTTGGCCCTGTCCCCCCGTCCACCGGGGCGGCGACGTGCGCGGCGTCGTGCCCCTCCGTGACCCGCACCCCCGCCGCCTCCACCGCCGCGACGTACGGCGAGTCCGTGGCGCGGTCGCAGGCCGTGACCGCCGCTCCCGCCCGGGCCGCCAGGATGGCCGCCGCCGATGCGCCGGCGCCCGCCGCCCCCACCACGTGGATCCGTTCCCCGGCGGCGATCGGGCGAGCCGGACGGGCCGGGGCAAGCCCGCGGCCCACGTCCGCCGCCGAGCGGGTCATCCGACGGGCTCCTCCCCGAGGCGTTCGAGCAGCAGGCGCAGCGCCGCCTCGGCGCTCTGCCGCGTGTTGGCCCCCCGGTCGCCGTGCCACTGGTGGCGACGCACCTCCGTGCCGGTCACCCCGGCGACCGCCACGTAGGTCAGGCCCACCGGCTTCGCCTCACTCCCGCCGTCCGGGCCGGCAATCCCCGTCACTGCGACCGCCAGGTCCGCCCCGAACCGCCGGCAGGCTCCCTCCGCCATCGCCGCCGCGACCTGCGCGGAGACGGCGCCGTGCGCCTGCAGGGTCGCGTCCGGCACGGCCAGCAGCTCGTGCTTGACCCGGTCCGCGTAGGCGATGACCCCGCCGAGGTAGTAGCCGCTGGATCCCGGGATCCCGGTGACCAGGTGGCCGACCAGCCCCCCGGTGCAGGACTCGGCCGTCGCGAGCCTCAGGCCGGCCGCCAGGCAGCGCACCTGCAGCTGCGCCGCCAGCGCGCGGCCCACGGCCAACTCGTCGGGCGCGGGCGGTTCCATCGTGTCACCCGGATGCTGCCCCCCACGCGGCGCCGCGCCAGGGTCCAACTCGTCGGGCGCAGGCGGTTCCATCGTGTCACCGGTCATGGTCAGTGGTGCTGGGTCTGCTGCGGCGGCGCAGGCGGGGCGAAGAGCCACGTCTGCGGCACTCCCGGTGGACCGAGGGCGCCCAGGGACTGGCCGTTGAGCGTGAAGTACGTGGATCCCGCCGAGCCGGTACGCACCTCCACGCTGTGCTGGCCGGTGAACTCGATCGTCTTGCCGACGCCCAGGGTCTGGCCGCCCGCCCCCAGTGTCGGGTCGAGCACCCCGTCGACCCACGCCTTGAGCCAGGCCGGCGAGCCCTTGATCGAGACCACGAGGTCGACGCCGGTGAAGGCGACGGTCACCGAGCGGGTCTCCGTGGTGGTCTCCTGCTGGCTGCCCGTCGCGGTGATCGTGAGCGACCACTTCCCGGGCGCCAGCTGGTACGAGTCGGAGAACGTGCCGTCCGGCGCCACCGAGATCTGCTTGGGAGCGGGAGTCGGCATGGGCGAGGCCGAGGCCGACGGCTTCGGGCCGACCGGGCCCACGTAGGTGGCCGACACCGTGACGGAGGTCGCGTTGGTGGTGCCCTGCACGGGGATCGCGCCGTTGGTGACCGCCGCCCCGTCGTTGGGGCTGGTGACCGTCAGGGTCGGCGCCTCGATGATCGGGATGGGGACCGTGATGATCAGCGTGACCGGCACCGAGTCCTTGCCCGTGGATGGGTCCGTGGCGGTGATGCTGAACTGGTTCTGGCCCTTGGTCAGCGGCACCTGCTGCTGCCAGTGACCCGAGCTGTCGGCGGTCACCCGGTAGGGCTGCTGCCCGGTCCCCTGGATGGTGATCGTCGTGCCGGCCACGCTGGTGCCGGCCAG
>JAKAHX010000058.1 GCA_021814735.1 Chloroflexota bacterium
CGGCTCCGGGAGTCGCGACGCCGCCTCGCCGCCGATGCGCTCAGGGCCGCCATCGCCCGCGACCCCGGTCTGCAGACGCGCTACGACGCCCGGCAGCTGAGCGCCTTCCTGCGCGACTGCGAGCGGCACGTCCTGCAGCTGGCGTTCGCGCTCGAACGAGGCACGCTCACGCCCGTCACCGAGTACGTGGAGATGCTGGTTCCCGTGTTCCGGCGCCGGCGTGTGCCGCTCGAGGACTTCGCGTGCATGCTGCTTGGCACGCTCGACGCGGCACGCGCCGAGCTCCCGCCGGCCGACGGCGACACCGCGGCGCGCGTGATCGAGGCCGGCCTGGCGCAGCTGGAGCGGCCCCGCCACCTCGCCGGCGACCGGCCGCGGAACCCCATCCTCCAGTTCCTCTGGAAGGGTGCCGGGATCCTGGACTAGGGGACGATCGTGACGATCAAGTGGGTGCAGGCCGATCCGCTCATCATGAACGGTGAGCCGTTCTGCTACGCAACCCGGCTCACCGTGCGGAACCTGCTCGAGATGCGGGCCGCCGGCCTGACGCCGGACCGGATGATCAGCGAGCATCCCGAGCTGCGGATGGTGGGCATCGCCGAAGCCTTCCGTTACGCGGCGGAGCATCGCGACCGCTACCGGGAGTTCTTCGATTCGGACGGTTCGCTGCGCGGTCCCGGGTTCGGTCCGGACGCCTCCGCCGCGCTCCCGGAGCACCTCCGCGAGCTGGTCGGGATCGTCACGGACCGTCCACAGCCGGTCGGCTGAGGTCGCGGCTGCTCAACCGGGCTCGTGGGTGATCGGCCGACGGGCCGGCCTTCGTCCAGCTGCCGCGGTTCGTCCGGCTGCCGCGGCTCATCCGGCTGCCGCGGCTTTCCGACCAGATCAGTCGGAATTACGGTCAGGGGTGCTAGGATGGGTGCACAGCAGATGGCCGCGCCGCGCACGCGGCCCCGGCCCACGAGGAACCCGATCCGACCATGACCGAGACCACCCCCAACGCCTCGCCCGACGTGTCGGGCGCGCAGGCAGCCTTCCCCGCCGATGCTCCGACGCCCGTGCCCACGGGATTCGACGCGCAGCGCCGCGCCACTGAGCTCGCCATCCTGGATTCGCTCCGGAGGGTCGTCGATCCCGAGATCGGCATGAACGTGGTCGAGCTGGCGCTCATCAAGCAGATCGTCCTCGGGCCCGACCACACCGAGGTCAAGATGATCCTCACCACCCCCTTCTGCCCGTACGCCGGCGCCATGATCCAGCAGGTCAAGGAGGCGACGGAAGAAGTCGTGGGGCACGACGTCAAGATCACCCTGCTCGCGGAGCGATGGGACCCGCGCGATGCGGGCCTCTCGTGGTGAGCACGCGCGCGCAGGCGGTTGACGCGTGACGGAGCGCAGGCCGGGAATCCGCGACAGCGCCGTGGCCACCGGTCGCGGTGACGACGGCACCACCGGGCTGCTCTTCGGGGGCGAGCGGGTCGCCAAGGACGACCCGCGGACCGAGGCCTGCGGGTCCATCGACGAGGCGGTCGCCGCGCTCGGGCTGGCCCGCGCGGAGCTGGCGATGAAGGACCAGTATGGGGTGCTGACGCCCACGCTGGCCGCGATCGGCGACCTGATCCTGCGGTTCCAGCGCGAGCTCTTCGTGGTCGGCGCCGAGCTTGCCGCCAACCCGGGTGCCCGCGATCGTCTGCAGGACGGGGTGAGCCGCGTGACCGAGTCGATGGTCAGCGGCGTCGAGCTCGCGCTGGCCGATCTCGAGTCGCGCGTGGCCATGCCGACCGAGTTCGTCGTGCCGGGTGAGAGCCGTGTCTCCGCCTCGATCGAGCTGGCGCGGACCATCGTCCGCCGCGCCGAGCGACGCGTCGTGGCCCTCCGCCGGCAGGGCCTCTCCGGGGAGTGGACCCTCCCGTACCTCAACCGGCTGGCCGACTACCTGTGGGTCCTGGCGAGAGCCGCGGAAGCCGCCGAATCGCGGGACGCGCGTCCCGCCCGGCCGGGCGCCCGGACGCGCCGGGGCGCGCGCGGAGGAGCCGCCGGCCCCGCGTGATCGCACCCCGACGCGCGCTCGGCTGGCCCGGCGTGACCGTCGCGCGCCATGCGCTGCCCCGGACCGGCGTGGCAGACCGGGCGGGCTCGGGCTCCAGGGTCCCCGCATGAGCCGCCTCCCGACCCTGCTGGTGGACCTCGAGCCCCTGCGCAGGGATCGCGATTTCCGGCTGATCTGGGCCGGGCAGATGGTCAGCGCGATCGGCCGGCAGGTGACCGTGGTCACCCTGCCGTACCAGCTCTGGGTGGCGACCCGCTCACCGCTCTCGATCGGCGCCCTCTCGCTGGTCCAGCTCGTGCCGTTGCTGGCGTTCTCGCTGTACGGCGGCGCCGTCGCCGACGCGGTCGATCGCCGCCGGCTCCTCCTGGTCACCCAGTCGGTGCTCGCGCTCTGCAGTGCGGCCCTGGCCGTGATCGCACTGCTACCGCGTGCGCCGATCGCACTCGTCTATGTCGTCGCCTTCCTCGCCGCGACCGTCTCCGCCGTGGACCAGCCCTCCCGCACGTCCGCCATCCCCCGGCTGGTCCCGCGGGAGCGCCTCTCGATGGCCATCGCCCTCAACCAGGCGGGATTCCAGACCGCCGGGGTGGTCGGACCGGCCATCGGCGGGCTGCTGATCGCCGTCGTCGGACCCGCCGGCGCGTACCTCGTGGATGCCGTCTCGTACGGTGCCTCCCTCGCCGCCCTCGTGGTCATCGCTCCCATCCCGGCTCTCGCCGGGGCGGCGCGGCCCGGGCTCACCGCGATGGTCGAAGGGCTCCGGTTCGCGCGCAGCCGCGCCGAGATCCTCGGGTCGTTCATCGTGGACCTGGACGCGATGATCTTCGGGATGCCACAGGCGCTCTTCCCGATCCTCGCGCTCACCGTCTTCCACGCGGGCGCCGGGGGGTACGGGCTGCTTGCCGCCGCGCCCGCCGCCGGCGCCCTGGTCGGCGCGCTGACGGCTGGCTGGGTGTCGCGAGTCCGCTTCCAGGGGCGCGCCGTGTACGCGGCCGTGGCGGTCTGGGGGGTGGCCATCACGGCGTTCGGGCTCGCCACGTTCTCGTTGCCACTGGCACTGCTCCTGCTGGCGGTCGCCGGGGCCGCGGATGTGACCAGCGCGGTCTTCCGGGGGACCATCCTGCAGCTGGCCACGCCCGACCAGCTGCGCGGCCGGCTCTCCGCACTCCACGGCATGGTGGTGGCGGCGGGTCCGCGCCTGGGGGACATGGAAGCGACCGCCGTCGCCGCGGCCTTCGGCGCGCAGCTCTCGGTGGTGAGCGGCGGCATCGCGTGCCTGGCGGGGCTGGCGGTCATCGCCTGGCGGTTTCCCCGGCTCGGCCAATACCAGGCCATCCGGGCCCCGCTTGCGCACGACGGCCGCCGCCGCGAGCAGCCGGCACCGGGGGCACCGACGCAATCCGCCCCGGCAGGAGATGCCGAACCGTGAGTGGGCGGCTTCACCCAGTCTTCATCTGCTCTTGACGCGGCCGGCTTACACTCTAGGTCGGCCCGACGGCCGAAAACCAAGGAGACACGATCCGTGTTCAACAGGAATCCCAACGACCCATACCGGTACGACGCGCCGGATATCACCGACGCCCAGGGGGGATCCGCGGGGTATGGCTGGGACCCCCGCGTACTGACCGCCCGACCGGTCAGCGGCGTTCGCGAGGGTTTCCTCACCGCCAGCTTCGTCTGGATGTTCCTCGCGCTGCTCGTCAGCGCCGCGACCGCGTTCATGACCCTGGCGAACGAGAGCGCCCTCACCCTCGTCGCCAACAACTTCCTGATCCTGATCATCGCGGAGTTCGCGATGGTCCTGGGCCTTTCCGGTGCCATCAACCGGCTCAACTCGACCGTGGCCCTGCTGATGCTGTTCGTGTACGCGGCGCTCAACGGCGCCATGTTCGCGATCATCCTGTCGGTCTACAACATCGGCTCGGTCACCTCGGCCTTCGTGGGCGCCGCCGCGATCTTCGGTGCAGCCGCGCTGTACGGCTACGTCACCGGACGCGACCTCACCAGCCTGGGCGGGCTGCTCTTCGCCGGCCTGATCGGCATCGTGGTTGCCTCGCTGGCCAACCTGTTCATCGGTGGGTCCGGACTCAGCTTCGTGATCGGGATCGTGGGCACGCTCATCTTCACGGGCCTGACCGCGTTCGACGTGCAGCGCATCAAGAACGGGCGGATGGCGTGGATCCAGAACCGGGAGAACGCCTCGGTATTCGGGGCGCTCGCCCTCTACCTGGATTTCGTCAACCTCTTCCTGATGCTCCTCCGTGTCACCGGAGGCGGAGCGCGCCGCTAGCCCCGACGACCACGGCGTTCGCGCGCCCCGGCGCTCGGGGCACGCTGGCGTCGGACGGATCCACCACCTCGTCGCGTCGCTGCCGCGGATACCATTGCCCGGTCGCAGCACAGGCTCGAACGCGGCAACGGGCCTGCCGCGGGCACGCGAGGAGCGCAGGATGGAGCGAGTCGGGTTCGTCGGCCTCGGAACCATGGGTGCCGCGATGGCGGCGAACCTCGTGCGGGCGGGCTACCCGCTGCACGTCTGGAACCGCACTGCGGGCCGGGCCCGGCCGCTGGTCGACATGGGCGCCATCGAGGCGCGGAGCCTGCGTGAACTGGCCGCAGCGGTGGACGTGGTCGTCCTGTGCGTGTCCGACACGCCGGACGTCGAGTCCGTCCTCTTCGGCGCGGACGGCATCGCCGCGGGCGCGGCGGCGGGCACGCTCGTCATCGATTGCTCGACCATCAGCCCGAGTGCCACCCGCGCCTTCGCCGCGCGCCTCCGCGAACAGGGGATCGCGATGGTGGATGCGCCCGTCTCGGGCGGGTCCGAGGGGGCGGTCCAGGCCACGCTGACGATCATGGTGGGCGGGGAACCCGACGACGTCGCGCGGGCGCACGCGGTCCTCGCCGCGATGGGCCGGACCGTCACCCACATGGGCCCCATCGGTGCCGGGCAGGCCACCAAGGCCGTGAACCAGGTCATCCTGTGCGGGGCCTACCTGGCCGTCGCCGAGGGGATCGTGCTGGCCATCAAGGCCGGCCTGGATCCCGACACCGTCGTCGCGGCGCTGAGCGGCGGCGCGGCCCAGTCGTGGGTGCTCGCGAACCGGAGCGGACGGATGATCGAGGACCGCTATCCGCTGGGGTTCAAGGTGACGCTGCACCGGAAGGACCTCGCGATCGCCCTGGACCTCGCCCGGGAAGCGGGCGCGTCCCTGCCGGTGGCGGGGCTGGCCGCGCAGCTGGAGAACGGGCTGATTGCCCGCGGTCATGGCGACGAGGACATGTCCGCCCTGGCGCGGTCGATCCGCGAGCTCTCGGGGATGTAGGCCGGCCCGCGCGCCGCGGACCCTTCGAGGACGGCGTCGCGGCGCTTTTCTAAGAGCCTGTGAATGAAAGGTCTCGATCGGATGGCCTGATCGCGCCATAGAACCTGTCACGGCGGTCCGTCACGATCGCGCCGATGAACGCGATGATCGAGCTGACGGACCAGGAGTGGTGGCTCGTCCGTGACCTGTTCGACCCCCGAGGCCGCCGCGGGGTGCCCGCGCGCTATCCCCGGCGGCAGATGGTCGAGGCGATGCTCTTCCTCGCCCGGACCGGCTGCCAGTGGCGCTACCTGCCTGAGCGCTACCCGCCCTGGTCCGCCGTCTGGCAGCAGTGGCGGCGCTGGCGCGCCAACGGGGTCTGGGAGCGCGCGATGGCCCGTCTCGCGCGGCTCATCCGACAGCGTGCCAAGCGCAAGCACGTCGAACCGACGATGGTCATGATCGATGCCCAGACCGTTCGCGGGGGACGGGCCGGCCCGACGTTCCACAACGCCGGCGGACGGGGTGGCCGCACGATCGGCGCCAAGCGCAGCATCCTCATCGAGTATCTCGGCCTGCCGCTCGCGGTGCGGGTCGATCCCGCCAAGCCGCACGACGTGAAGGTCGGGCGCGAGCTGCTGGCCGCGGGGCTCAAGGACCTGCCGCTCGTGCGCGACGTGATCGCCGATCGCGGCTACCGGGGCCTGGCGGGTCTCGCCGCCCGACGCCAGGTCACCCTCAACATCAAGGCGCCGCCCAAGGGCAGCACGGGCTTCGTGCCCCTCGCACCGCTCTACAAGGTCGAACACGCGTTCGCTCGCCTGGGACGCTGGCGCAGGCTGTCGCGCTGCTACGAGGGGACCGAGGCGAGCGCGAAGGCGTGGCTCGAGGTGGCCTGCCTCGCCTACCTGTTCGCGCGCTGGCGGATCGAGCCGGCCTGACCGTCGCCTCAGGGGCTCTCGATCGGAAGGTTCTGCCGGTATCCCGCCGCGACGAAGATCGCGTTCTGGTCGACGACCACGACGACGGCGCGATCGAACGACGGCGCGATGGTTCCGGACGCTGGCGGTGGCGGACCCTTCGGGATCTGCCCGTCGATGTAGCACACGGTCGCCGACTGATCGGCGGAGTAGCGGGCGAGCAGAGGATTGCCGCTGACCGCCGGCAAGGCACGGATCGCACCGATCGTCGAGGGGAACCAGGCAGCCACGACGCCGTGGTCGTCCCGCGCTGTCGTCAGGCACGCCGTGGGAGGCGAAGGCGCGCTCTGCCCCGGGAACGGTGGAGTCGCCGTCGCCGATCCGACACAGGCCGCCAGCAGCGCCGGAAGGAGAACCAGAACCGGACGTTGCAGCCGCCTCATGCGCGAATGACGACTTAGCGTGCCTTGCGGTTCCGCGGGGCTGCTGATTTCATCCACAGGCTCTTAGATGGGCGGCGCGTGGGCCGGCGGGCCACCTACGGGGTCGTGACCGTCTTCCAGGAGCCCCAGAGCCCCACCGCGTTGCGCGCCCGCACCCGGACCGTGACCTTCGCCCCGTGGGCTGCCCCGATGCGGACCGTGGTGCCGGTGGCGCTTCGGCTGAGCTGGTGCCAGTACCCCGACCCGATCCGGTACTGGAAGAGGTACCCAGTGATCCCGGCCGGGTGGCCCGCGTCGAAGCGCGACACCCACCTCCCCGCGGACGCCGACCAGGCCAGCGTCAGCGTGCTGACCGTTGGCCCGTGCCGGACCAGCACCACGTCGACGGGGCGGATCGTCGAGCGTGCGCCGGAGGCGTCGCGCACCTGCACGTACACCGTGCGGAGGCCGTCGGGGCCGGGTGCCAGCGTCCACGGGATCGTGGCACTGGCACGGCGCCAGGTTGACCAGGTCGTGCCGTCGTTCGAGATCCGCACGCCGGTGACCGCGTGCCCGGCGGACCTCCAGCCGATGCGCAGCGTGACCTTCGTCGAGGTCGAGAGGAACGGCGACACGGAGACGCGGGACACCTCCAGCCCCCGGTGGAGCGAGGCCAGCACGGCCCAGTACCCGGGCTCGCCGCGGTCGAACCCCAGCGCCCAGAGCCCCACCCCGGCCAGGCCGCGCCGGAGTGCCAGCTGGGCCTTGGGTTCCAGCGCGGCCGGGTCGTCGTAGTACAGCTGGGTCCACGTGGCGTCCCCCGGATCCCAGCGCGACAGCACCACCGACTGCTCGAGCGGATCGAAGCGGATCGACATGCCCGCCCCGTCGGTGGCGAGGTTCTTGACGAAGACCGGCCCCCCACCGCCGTAGGTCGCGGCCGACTGGCGGGCGCTCCGGATGCCCGACGAGACGGTGGGCCACTCCCGGCCGTACAGCGGGAGGCCCAGGATCAGCTTCTGCGGCGGCACCCCGGCAGCGGCGTACTGGTCCAGGCTCCAGGTCAGGTTCTGCGTGCCCGATGCCGTCACCAGGGGATCGATGCTGCCCACCGGGTCGCTGCTCGCGGAGCGGTAGCCGTACCCCATCAGGAAGATCCGGTCCACGCCGTTCGCGGCGGCCGCCGCGGCCATCTTCGCGCCGCTGCCGTTCGAGTTGGTCGCCACGCTCACCTGCCCTGCCGGGTCGTAGGTGAGGACGGCCTGGCGCACCGCCCCGACGAAGGTGCCGTACGCCGCGAAGTAGGTGCCCGAGAGTCCCTCGATGTCGATGCTGACGCCGTCCAGGCCCAGCTGTCGGATCAGCGCGATCGCGTTGGCGATGAACGCGGTCTGCGCG
>JAKAHX010000059.1 GCA_021814735.1 Chloroflexota bacterium
ACAAACCCGACCGGGACCACCACCACCGCACGCGCTCCTTGCGCGTGCACGGCGCGCAGCGCGTCGTTGATGTCGGGCTCCAGCCACGGCACCTGCGGCGGTCCACTGCGGGACTGGTAGACGAGCGCCCAGGCGGGGACCGTCACCCCCCGGCCCCGCACGTCCGCCAGGATGCAGTCGATGGCGGCCAGGTGCTGGGCTACGTAGGCGCCGGTCGGGGCGTTCGCGGCAAGGTTCGGGGCGGCATCGCTCCAGCCCAGCGCGCTGGCCTCGGCATGCGCGCCGAAGCGCCCGGGCGGTCCCGAGGTCGCCGCCATGGCGGTCGGGATCGAATGCGTGGTGAACAGCACGCGGGTGTCGGCCGCCGTGAAGCCCTCCGCGGCGAGTTTCGTGAGCGCGGCCGCGAGTCCGCCGGCGAAGGGACCCACGAACCCCGGATGATCGAAGTACTGCCGGATCCGGTCGATCTCGAGCGAGCCGCCGAGCCCGGTCTCCTCCAGCGCGCGGGCGAGATCCTCGCGGTACTGCCGACACCCGGAGTAGGAGCTGTAGGCACTGGTGAGGAGCGCCAGGACCCGTCGATGGCCGTCGGCGTGGATCCGGCGGAGCTCGGGGGCGAGGAACGGGTCCCAGTTGCGGTTGCCCCAGTAGATGGGCAGCTCGATGCCACGCCGCGCAAACTCGGCCCCGAGAGCCGCGAGCAGCGCGCGGTTCTGGGCGTTGATGGGGCTCACGCCATCCAGCGCCAGGTAGTGATGGGCGACCGCCTCCAGGCGCTCGCGGGGTATGCCACGTCCCCGCGTGACGTTCTCCAGGAAGGGCATCACGTCGCCCGGGGACTCGGGCCCGCCGAACGAGACGAGCAGGAAGGCGTCGTAGGCGATGGTCACGACCGGACCTCCAGGGCCGCGCCGGGGAGGGCGCGGCGGACGGCATCAGGCGATGTGCAGGATCGGAAGCGTAGCGTGCGCGCTACGTGCCCGCCGCGCGCGGGTACGTGCCCAGGATGCGGACCATCGCGGCGGCCGCCCCCAGCTCGGCTGCCGCCGCGCGGGCCTGCGCCTCGTCCGCGTCGAGGTCCACCCAGAAGACGTATTCCCAGGCACGGTCGCGGCTCGGCCTCGACTCGAGCTTGCTCATGTTGAGGCCCGCGCGCGCGAAGACGCCCAGGCAGCGGTGGAGCGACCCGGGTTCGTTGCGCACGGCCAGGACCATGGTCGTCCGCATCGGCACCGCGGTGCTTTGTGCCGGGGCAGGCTCCACGCGCCCCGGCGCGACCGGCCGGCCCCCTCGTCGCGCCGGCGCGGGCCCGTCGCCCGTTGGCCCGGCCACGGCGCCCGTTGGCGCGGCCCCGTGACGCGCTGGCCCGGCCCCGTCGCTCGCCGGCGCGGTGTGCGGGCGCGCTGCGTCGGTCTCCCGACGCGCCACCACGAAGAACCGCGTGCGGTTGTCCGGCACCTCCTGGATGCCGTCTGCCAGGACCTCGAGCCCGAAGATCTCCGCGGCCCGGGGCGACAGCACGGCGGCCGCGGCACGCTCGCCGCGTTCGACGATGAGCTTCGCTGCCCCTGCCGTGTTGTAGGTGGTGAGCAGCGTCCACGGCCGGGTACGCAGGAACCGCTCGGCCTGTCCGAGCGCCTGGATGTGCGAGTAGACGCGCTCGATCTCCTCGATCGACTGGCCGGGAAGGGCCGCGAGACACAGCCGGACGGGGACCACGAGCTCGCCTGTCACCAGCAGATCGTGTTCGAGGAGCAGGTCGTAGTTCTCGCGGACCGTGCCGTTGACCAGGTTCTCGATGGGGACGACGCCGGCGACCACGGGCGCCGCGTCCGGCGGGTCGGCAGGGACGCAGCCGGCGGTGACGGCCTCGAAGACCTGCCGAAAGCCGGCAACGGGGACCGGCACGGGCCGGTCGAAGGCGGCCAGGACGGCGTCCTCCGCGAAGGCGCCGGGCTCCCCCGAGTAGGCGACCCGCAGGCCGGCGTCGCTCAGCGATGCAGCGGGCGCGACACGAGCCGCACGCGAGGCCAGGCCGCGAGCCGCGCGCGGGGCGCGAGCCGCACGCGGGGGCACGTCAACCGGCTGCACGGCGCGACGCGATGGCGGGGCGCGAGCCGCACGCGGGACCCGAGCCGCAATCTGCGGGCGAGCCGCACGCGTGGATGCGGCCGTCGGGCGCACCGGGAACGGCGTGCGCGACCCGCATGATGCGGAGGCGACCGACCACCGGACCGCCGCTCCCCGTCGTCATCACCGCTCGAACCACTGCGTCGGCTCGTGGTCGGTCTCGCTGATCTCGACCGCCGGGGCGGCCGTATCCCGGGGACCGCGGCCACCCGAGCGGGCCGCGGCCGCCGCGTCCGCCCAGTGCTCCTCCGCGAGCATCGCGTTGATCGCCTCCAGGTAGGCCTCCACGGAGCAGGCGATCGTGTTCGGGCCGCGGCAGGAGCCGTGGTATCGCCCCTCGGCGCGCGGTCCCGCGGCCCCGGCCGGCGGCGCGACCTCGACGTCCACGCGCCCCTCCGCGTCGGGACCCTCGCCCAGCGAGGTCACCCGGTACGCGAGCAGCCGTGGACGGCCCGAGAGGATGCCGGCCAGTGCCCGGTCGACCGCCTCGTAGAGCGCGTCCACCGCCCCGTTGCCCTCGGCCGACGCCTCCCAGACATGGTCCCCGGCCTGCACCACCACGGCCGCCCGGCTCTGCACGTTGGAGCCGGTGGAGCAGGTCCAGCGGGCCAGGCGGACCGCGTCCTCCGCCGGTGACCGCGCGTCACCCGTGGCGGCTTGGTCGCCGCCCGAGGGCGAGCTGCCGCCGCCCCCGAGGGATCCGGTCATCGCGACCCTCCTTCGGCCGTCGCCGTCCGGGCCTCCGCCGGGACGACGGTCGTGAAGTGGCGCTCGTCACGGCGGCGCAGCTCCGCACCGCTCTTCCAGAGCGCGTACTCCAGCGAATCCCCCAGTGCCTGGAACGACGCCGCGATGATGTTCGTGTCCGAACCTACGGTGGACCAGGCGTCGCTCTCGTTGCTCGATTCGATGAGCACCCGCGTGCGGGCCGCGGTGGCCGAGTCGCCGTCGAGGATGCGCACCTTGTAGTCGACCAGGTGGATGTCGTCGAGCTGGGGATAGAAGGCCCGCAGCGCCTTGCGCAGCGCCGCGTCCAGGGCATTCACCGGGCCGTTGCCGTCAGCCGCGGTGTGCAGGACCTCGCCCTCGACCTCGACCTTGACGGTGGCCTCCGCCCGGAGTTCCTTCCCCTCCCGCTGCTCGACCAGGACCGTGTAGTCGAGGAGCCGGAACGGGGCACGGTACCCGGGAGCGAGACGGCGGATGAGCAGCTCGAAGGAGGCCTCGGCCCCCTCGAAGCTGGCGCCCTCCGCCTCCAGGCGCTTGATGATGCGGCTCAGCTCGCGAGGATCCACCACGCCCTCGAGCCGGTGGCCCAGTTCCTCGGCACGCCATTGGGTGTTGACCCGTCCGCCCAGCTCGCTCACCACCAGGCGCGTCTGGTTCCCCACCAGCGCAGGATCCACGTGCTGGTAGGAGTGGCGCACCCGGGCGGTGGCGGCGCCGTGCACGCCGCCCTTGTGGGCGAACGCACTGGCTCCCACGTACGGCTGGTGGCCGTCGGGGGCGATGTTGGCCACTTCCGCGACGTAGTGCGAGAGCTCGGACAGCCCCCGCAGGTCCGCGCCGGAGGGAACCGTCGTGGCGCCGAGCTTGAGCGCGAGATCTGCCCAGATGGTGACGATGTTGGCGTTGCCGCAGCGTTCGCCGTAGCCGTTGATCGTCCCCTGGACGTGCCGCACCCCGGCCTGGACGGCCGCGATCGAGTTGGCCACCGCGAGGCCCGCGTCGTCGTGGACGTGGATCCCCCAGGTGACCGGCAGCGCCAGCGCTCCGATCACGTCGCGCACGATCGAGCCGATCTCGTCGGTCAGGCAACCACCGTTCGTGTCACACAGCACCAGGCTCGTGGCGCCGGCGGCATACGCCGCACGCAGGGTCGCCAGCGCGTAGTCGCGATCGTCCTTGTAGCCGTCGAAGAAATGCTCCGCGTCGTAGACGACCTCCCGGCCCGCGGCGGCGCAGTACGCGACCGAGTCGCCGATCATGGCCAGGTTCTCCTCCGGGGTGGCGCCCAGCACCCCGGTGACGTGGAGGAGCCAGCTCTTGCCGAAGATCGTCACCACCGGCGTCTCCGCCGCGACCAGGGCCCGCAGGTTCGGATCCTCCTCGGGACGGTTGGAGCGGTGGCGCGTGGAGCCGAACGCGGCAAGCCTGGCGGTGCGCCAGGTCACGCCACGCGCCAGCGCGAAGAACTCCTCGTCCTTGGGATTCGAGCCCGGCCAGCCGCCCTCGATGTAAGGGAACCCCGCCTCGTCCAGGCGCCGGGCGATCTTCAGCTTGTCGGCGAGCGACAGGACGAGCCCCTCGCGCTGGGTGCCGTCGCGGAGCGTGGTGTCGTACAGGAGGATCGGGTCGCTCATCAGGGCATCCCCAGCAACGTGTCGGTGGCGGTGATCACGGCGGCATCGTCGGCGGTGATCCCGGCGGGCGAGGCGGTCCGGGCAGGGTCGTGCCCAGTTCCCTGTGCATCGGCCAGCCGCGCGACGACCTCGTCCGCGAACGCCCGGGTCCCCAGGGTGCGCACCTCGCGGTCGCGAGCGCCCACGCGCGCCAGGTCGGTGGTGCGCAGCCCGTCGGTGAGGGCAGACCGGACCGCCGCCTCGATCGCCGTCGCGGCGTCCGCGCGCCCGAGCGACCAGCGCAGCAGCATGGCCCCCGAGAGGATCGCCGCGATCGGGTTGGCCAGGTCCCGGCCGGCGATGTCAGGCGCCGAGCCGTGGATCGGCTCGTACAGGCCATGGAGCCCGTGCGCCGTGCGCCGTGCGCCGACCGACGCGGACGGGAGCATCCCGAGCGAGCCGGTCAGCATCGCCGCCTCGTCGGAGAGGATGTCCCCGAAGAGGTTCTCGGTCACGATCACGTCGAACGAGCCTGGGTCGCGGATCAGCAGCATCGCCGTGGCGTCCACCAGGCGGTGCTCGTACGACACGTCGGGGAACTCTGGCGCGACCTCCTCCACGACCTTCCGCCAGAGACGGCTGGAGGCCAGCACGTTCGCCTTGTCCACGCTCGTCAGGCGCTTCCGGCGCCCGCGTGCCAGCTCGAACGCCAGGCGCACGACCCGCCGGATCTCCTGCTCGGTGTACCAGAGGGTGTCCACCGCGACGCGTCCCTCGGGCGTCTCCCGCTCCTCCGACGGGCGACCGAAGTAGAGCCCGCCGGTGAGCTCGCGGACGATCAGGACGTCCACGCCGCGCACCACCTCCGGGCGCAGCGTGGAGGCGTCCACCAGCGTCGGCTCGGCCGAGACCGGCCGCAGGTTGGCGAACAGCTCCAGCCCGCCACGCAACGCGAAGAGCGCCTGCTCCGGGCGCACGGCGGCGTTCGGGTCGTCCCACTTCGGCCCCCCGACCGCGCCGAGGTAGACGGCGTCGGCCGCGCGGCAAGCAGCCAGATCGGCGTCACGGATCGGCACGCCGTAGGCGTCGATCGCCGCCCCACCGACCAGCAGCTCCTGCCAGTCCAGCGCGAAGCCGAAGCGCGATGCCGCCGCGTCCAGGACCCGGCGACCGGCCGACACGACCTCCGGGCCGATCCCGTCACCCGGGATCGCGGCGATCCGGTAGACGGTCGCCGCGCGTTCCGGTCCGCTCACGGGAGCCGCCCGGCGGCCGCGCCCCGTGCCTCGGCCTCGGCCGCCTCACCGCCCGCGGCCGCCGCCTGCGCCTCGGCATGCAGCTTGTTGGCCGCGGTCACGTATGCCTCCAGCGACGACTCGATGATGTTGGTGGAGAGCCCGTGGCCGGTGGCCTTCTGGGGCACCGCATCGGTGTCGCTGGAGCGATGGCAGCGCACCAGCGCGCTGCCCTGGGCGTCCTCGCCCGCGGTGACCGCGCGGATCTCGTACTCGTCCAGGACGGGGTGCCAGCCGACGATCGGCTCGAGCGCGTCGTCGACCGCGCGGTAGAGCGCGTCCACGGGCCCGTTGCCGGTCGCCTCCGCCTGCCGCGCCTGGTCGCCGACCGTGAGCGTGACGGTCCCGGTGGAACGGCCCCCGTGGGCGCTGGTCACGCTCCAACCGCCGAGTGCGATCCCGTCCGACACCTGCGAGGCATGCTGGCCCACCAGCGCGAGCAGGTCCGCGTCGGTGACCTCCTTCTTGGCGTCCGCCAGCGCGATCGCCTCCCGGTAGACGGCGTCGAGCGCCTCGCCCTCGAGGTCGAACCCGAGCTCGCGCAGTTTGCCCTGCAGGCCGCGCCGGCCGGAGAGCTTGCCGATGGACAGGGTGCTGCCGGAGAGCCCCACCGACTGGGGGGTCATGATCTCGTAGGTCAGCGGGTTCTTGATCACGCCGTCCTGGTGGATCCCGGACTCGTGGGCGAAGGCGTTGGCGCCCACGACCGCCTTGTTGGGCTGGACCACGAAGCCGGTCAGGTAGCTCACCAGCCGGCTGGCGTTCATGATCTGCTCGGTCTGGACGCGGGTCGCCAGCCCGGGGAACTGCGTGGGGCGCGTGCGGAGGCTCATCACCACCTCCTCGAGGGAGGCGTTACCGGCCCGCTCGCCGAGGCCGTTGACGGTCACCTCGACCTGTCGCGCGCCCGCCTGGACGGCCGCCAGGGTGTTCGCCGTGGCCAGCCCCAGGTCGTTGTGGCAGTGCACGCTGACCACCGCGGCGGACCCGACCCGGCCGACGACCCGGCCCACCAGCGCGCCGAACTCGGCGGGGATCGCGTAGCCCACCGTGTCGGGGATGTTCACGGTGGTGGCGCCGGCGTCGACGACCGCCTCGTAGACCCGGAGCAGGAACTCCGGGTCCGTCCGGCTGGCATCCTCGGCGCTGAACTCGATCTCGGCGTCGCGGCCCAGCGCCTGCCGCCCGTAGCGGACCCACTGCACGGCCGCCGCGAGCGCCTCCTCTCGCGTCATGCGCAGCTTGTGCTTCAGGTGGATGTCGCTGGTCGCGATGAAGACGTGGAGGTGCGGCCGCTCCGCCACGCGGATCGCCTCGACCGCCCGCTGTGGATCGCCCTCCCGGCAGCGCGCCAGCGCGGCCACGGCGACGCCGCGGGTCTCCTTCGCGATCCGGTTGACCGCCTCGAAGTCGCCGGGCGACGAGGCGGGGAACCCCGCCTCGATGACGTCCACGTCGAGCCGCACCAGGGCGCGCGCGACCTCCAGCTTCTCGGCAACGGTGAGACCGGCCCCGGGGGCCTGTTCGCCGTCCCGCAGCGTGGTGTCGAAGACGCGGATACGGCCGGGCTCCACCCGGCCGGGCCCCGTTGCACCGCCCGGTACTGGTACCGCTGGCGTCCCGCTCATCGGGATACCTCCCTGCGTGGCCCCTCGGCGGAGGCCTGCGCCTGCTCCGGGCGTACCTCCACCGGGTTGAGCCAGCGCATCTTCGATCGCAGGTCGGCCCCGACCCGCTCGATCAGGTGATCCTGGTCCTGGCGCCGCAGCCGGCTGAACTCCGGGCGTCCCGCCTCGTTCTCCGCGATCCAGCGCTTCGCGAACGACCCGTCCTGGATCTCCTTCAGGACCTGGCGCATGGTCTCGCGCACGTGCGCGTCCACGATGCGCGGGCCGGAGACGTAGTCGCCGAACTCGGCCGTGTCGCTGACGCTGAAGCGCATGAAGTTGAGCCCGCCGCGGTACATGAGGTCCACGATGAGCTTGAGCTCGTGCATCACCTCGAAGTAGGCGAGCTCAGGCTGGTAGCCGGCCTCGACCAGCGTCTCGAACCCGGCCTTGACCAGGTTCGAGACACCGCCGCAGAGGACCGCCTGCTCCCCGAAGAGGTCCGTCTCGGTCTCTTCGGCGAAGGTCGTCTCCAGCACGCCGGCGCGCGTGGCGCCGAGCGCCCGGGCGTACGCCAGCACACGGGATCGGGCCGTGCCCGTCGCGTCGCGGTGCACGGCGAAGAGCGCCGGCACGCCGCCGCCCTCCACGTACACGGAGCGGACGAGGTGCCCCGGGCCCTTGGGCGCCACCATGCCCACGTCCACCCCGGCG
>JAKAHX010000060.1:0-1388 GCA_021814735.1 Chloroflexota bacterium
TCGAGCGCGGCCATCCGAGCGGCGCTCGCGCGCCGGTCGCCCTGCCGGCGGCGTTCGGCAAGGCCCGGTCGGGGGGAGGCGCCCGAGGCGGGCGGAGGGGCGCTCATCCGGTCTCGGTGGCCCGCGTGCGGCCGGGCACCATCGCCCGTACCAGGAGGAAGCAGGAGGTCGCGCCGGGATCCTGGTGGCCGCGCGAGCGCTCGCCGAGGCGGAGCGCGAGTCCGCGGCGTGCCACCAGTGGCGTGGTGGCCCGCATCCCGGCATGGGCCGCCCAGGCGGCGCGCCGCGCCGTGGTGGCGATCGGCTCGCCCTCGCCCGCCGCGCTGCGGAACGTCTCGACCGCCGGGGCCAGCGCGTCAAGGATCGTCTTGTCGCCCAGGCCGCAGCGTCCGCGGCGGGCCAGCCCCCGGGCAGCGGCATCCAGCGCGTCGGCAATCTCCCTGCTCCCGACGCGGTCCATCCCGCCGAGCGCGAAGCCGGCCTCCATGAAGGCCGTGCCGTAGAGCGGGCCGCTGGCGCCGCCGACGCTGGCGACGAGCGCGTGCCCGACGCTGCGCAGGACGGTACCGATGTCCTGCTCCCCGCCATCCGGGAGGGTGCGCAGCACCGCGTCGAACCCCACGGCCATGTTCTCGCCGTGGTCACCGTCTCCGAGCGCGGCGTCCAGTCGGTCGAGCAGCGCGCGGTGTCGCCGCAGGGCGCGCGCGGCGCGCCACAGGTAGGCCTCCACCGCGCGCCGGTCCACCGTGTCGGACGCGCGAGCCGCGTCGGTGGGCCTCCACGCCGTGCCCGGCCCATGCGCCGCTGCGGGGGCGCCGGCCGATCGCGAAGTCGCCTTCACCTGGCCCGAGGCGGGGTCTATGCTCATCCGGCTCGTAGTGTACGAGCCCGAACCTGGCGCGCGGCGTGGGCCGCGATGCCCCCGGGTCGGCCACGCGGAGGCCTCGTGGTCGGACTGGTCCTCGTGGGACACAGCCCCCGGCTCCTCGACGGCCTGCGCGAGATGCTCGCGCAGGCGGCTCCCGCGGTCCCGGTCGCGACCGCCGGCGGCACCTCGGCGGGCGCGCTCGGCACGAGCGCGCCGCTCGTGCTCCAGGCTCTGCGCGACGTGCTGGGCCATTGCGATGGCGACGGTGCGGTCATCCTGGTCGACCTCGGGAGTGCTGCCCTCGCGGTGGAGGTCGCGCTGGAGGACGCCACCGACCAGGAGCGCCGCCTGGTGCGGCTCTGCGATGGCCCCATCGTCGAGGGGGCCGTGCTCGCGGCCGTGGAGGCCGCGTCGGGAGCCGGGCTCGACGCCGTCCTGCGGGCGGCGGACGGCGCGACCGGGTCCGGCAAGTGGCCTGATGACCTGGCGCGTTGAGCGGGGCGCTCCGCCGGTCGAACCC
>JAKAHX010000060.1:1488-7930 GCA_021814735.1 Chloroflexota bacterium
CTCCGCCCCGGGAGCGCGAGATTTCGACGATGTCTTGAGATTTTGGCGCGTCCATCGGCCGTAGAGTGGGCGGGATGGCAGCGATCGACGCCACCTTCAGCTCGTGCCTGTGTGGGGAGGCACCGCGAGCCCAGTGGCTGGAAAGGAGGGTGACGGGAAGGGAGTTCACGTCGCGCCCGCCCCGGCGGGGATGACGGGGCCTGACGCCGGACCCTCGGGATCCGGCGATCCGGTGGCCCACCGCCCGTCGCGGCTCCGCAGCAACCATCCCACTGTTGAGGGAGTACAAGGGGATGACGCTACAGATCATTCTGGGTGAGATCTTCGGTACGGCGACACTGGTGCTCCTGGGCGATGGCGTGGTCGCCAACGTCCTGCTTGCCAAGACCAAGGGCAACATGACCACCGGCGTCGGCAACTCCAACGGATGGATTGTCATCACCTGGGCATGGGCAATGGCCGTGTTCATGGGTGTCGTGGTGGCCGGCCCGCTGACCGGCGCGCACCTGAACCCCGCGGTCACGTTCGGCCTCGCGGTGATGCACTCGATGAACAGCAGTGCCGGCGTCGGGTGGGACATGGTCCCCGGCTACTGGCTGGGTGAGATGGTCGGCGCCATCATCGGCGCGGCGCTCGTCCTGCTCTTCTACTGGGACCATTTCAAGGCCACCGACGACAAGGTGCTGAAGCTGGCCGTCTTCTCCACCGTCCCGAACATCCCCAACTACACGCTGAACCTGATCTCGGAGATCATCGGCACCTTCGTGCTGGTCTTCGTCATCTTCGCCTTCGGCCAGCCCCACTCGCTGGCGCCTGCCGGCCTTGGCGCACTGCCCGTGGCACTGCTCGTCCTGGTCATCGGCCTCTCGCTCGGCGGCACGACCGGGTACGCGATCAACCCTGCCCGTGACCTCGGCCCGCGCCTCGTTCACCAGTTCCTGCCCGTCCCTGACAAGGGCGACTCGCAGTGGTCCTACTCGTGGGTCCCGGTCGTGGGTCCGCTCATCGGCGGCGCGCTTGCGGCGATCGTGTACTACGTGTTCTTCACGCAGTACATCGTGAAGGCCATCCCCGCCTGACGGACGGCGTCGATTCGGCTGCACAAGGTCACACGCTGATTCGGTCGGGATCCCGCCTGCTGCGGGCAGCCTGGTGGCGCTGCAGCAGGCGGCCCCGGGCGCTACCTCGGGAGACGCCATGAAGAAGCTCATCAACACCCCCGAGCACGCCGTCGACGAGGAGCTCGCCGGGATGGTCGCCGCCCACGGCGACCTGATCAAGGTGATCGCGCCCAACGTCGTCGTTCGCAAGGACGCGCCTCGCCAGGGCAAGGTCGGGGTCATCAGCGGCGGTGGTTCCGGCCACGAGCCGATGCACGGCGGGTACGTGGGGCTGGGGATGCTCGACGCGGCCTGCCCGGGCGCGGTGTTCACCTCGCCCGTCCCGGACCAGATGCTCGAGGCGACCAAGGCCGTGAACGGTGGGGCAGGCGTGCTCCACATCGTCAAGAACTACACCGGCGACATCATGAACTTCGAGCTCGCCGCCGAGCTGGCACGGGCCGAGGGGATCGACGTCGCATCCGTGGTCATCGCCGACGACGTCGCGGTGAAGGACTCGCTCTACACCGCGGGTCGCCGCGGCGTGGGCGGCACGGTGCTCGCGGAGAAGATCGTGGGCGCCGCCGCCGAGGCGGGGGCCGACCTGAAGACCGTGACCGCGCTCTGCCAGAAGGTCCAGGACAACGTGCGCTCGATGGGCATGGCGCTCACCAGCTGCACGGTGCCCGCGGCAGGCAAGCCGACCTTCGAGCTGGGCGACGACGAGATGGAGATCGGGATCGGCATCCACGGCGAGCCGGGGCGCACCCGGATGAAGCTCGCCACCGCGGACGAGATCACCGAGATGCTCGCCACGCCGATCCTCGACGACCTGCCCTTCAAGAGCGGCGACTCGGTCCTGGCGTTCGTCAACGGCATGGGCGGCACGCCGCTCATGGAGCTGTACATCGTGTTCAACAAGCTGGCGCAGATCCTCAAGGGCCGGGGCATCGGCATCGGTCGCAGCTTCGTCGGCAACTACATCACCTCGCTCGAGATGGCCGGCTGCTCGATCACCCTGCTGCGGCTCGACGACGAGCTCACGCGCCTCTGGGACGCGCCGGTGCGGACTCCGGCACTGCGCTGGGGCATCTGACGGATCTCGTGGCTCGAGCGACGCCATTGCACGAACGGGAAGGTGGGACGCGCGGATGAACGGGGCGGCAGTCATCTCCTACGACGACGTCGTGGCATGGATCACCGCGTTCGCCGCATCCGTACGGGACCAGAAGGACTACCTGACCGCGCTCGACTCCGCGATCGGTGACGCCGATCATGGCATCAACATGGACCGCGGCTTCCAGGCCGCGGTCCCCAAGCTGGCTGGTCTGCCCAACCGCGACATCGGGGCGGCACTGAAGTCGGTGGGGATGACGCTGGTCTCCACCGTCGGCGGTGCCAGCGGCCCGCTGTACGGGACCTTCTTCCTGCAGATGGGTGCGGCCACGGCCGGCCGCGAGGCCATCAGCCTCGACGAGCTGGTCGCGGGGATCGACGCCGGGATCGCCGGGATCCAGCGGCTTGGCAAGGCCGAGCCCGGCGACAAGACCATGCTCGACGCGCTGCTGCCCGCGCGGGACGCGCTTCGGGAAGCCGCCGCTTCAGGCGCCTCCCTGGGTGACGCACTCGCCCGGACCGTGGGGGCGGCAGAGCAGGGGATGGTCGCCACCACGCCGCTCGTCGCCCGCAAGGGAC
Organism: Chloroflexota bacterium; assembly: GCA_021814735.1. GTDB lineage: Bacteria > Chloroflexota > Limnocylindria > Limnocylindrales > CSP1-4 > JAJYNJ01. The sequence continues at coordinate 4,284 of JAKAHX010000060.1, forward strand.
GCGCGAGCTACCTCGGAGAACGGAGCGCCGGACACCAGGATCCCGGCGCGACCTCGTCCTACTTGTTGCTGAAGGCGGCCGCCGACGCGTGGTCGGGAGCGACCGCGGCCAGCTGAGGCTTCAGTGGCCGGCACCTGGGCCGGCCGGAGTCACAAGAGCCGGGAGGCATTCATGGCGAAATACGTCGGCGCCCTGGACCAGGGCACGACCAGCACCCGCTTCATGATCTTCGATCATGCCGGCGCGGTGGTGGGCATCGATCAGAAGGAGCACGAGCAGATCTATCCGAAGCCGGGATGGGTCGAGCACGATCCGATGGAGATCTGGACGCGCAGCGTCGAGGTCATCCGCGGAGCCCTCGCCAAGGCCGGCATCACCGCCGCGGACCTGGCGGCCGTCGGTGTGACGAACCAGCGCGAGACCACGGTGGTCTGGGATCGCCGCACCGGCAAGCCGATCCACAACGCGATCGTCTGGCAGGACACCCGCACCGCGGACATCTGCAACACGCTCGCCAAGGATGGCGGCCAGGACCGCTTCCGCGCCAAGGTGGGGCTGCCGCTGGCCACCTACTTCTCCGGCCCCAAGGTGAAGTGGATCCTCGAGAATGTCGAGGGCGCGCGTGCCAAGGCCGAGGCCGGTGACCTGCTCTTCGGCAACATCGACACCTGGTGCATCTGGAACCTGACCGGCGGCGTCGACGGTGGCGTGCACGTCACCGACGTCTCCAACGCCAGCCGGACCATGCTCATGAACCTCGAGACCCTCGACTGGGATCCCGACATGCTCGCGGTCATGGGCATTCCGCGCGCCATGCTGCCGGCCATCAAGCCCTCCTCGGCCGTTTACGGCAAGGGAGTGGGCGACCTGGCCGGCGTGCCGGTGGCGGGTGACCTGGGCGACCAGCAGGCGGCCCTCTTCGGCCAGACGTGCTTCTCCGCCGGCGAGGCGAAGAACACCTATGGCACCGGCTGCTTCATGCTCCTGAACACCGGCACCAAGCCGGTTCCGTCCAAGAGCGGCCTGCTGACCACCCTCGGCTACAAGATCGGTGACCAGCCGGCGGTCTACTGCCTCGAGGGCTCGATCGCGATCACCGGGGCGCTCGTGCAGTGGCTGCGCGACAACCTCGGCATGATCAAGACCTCCCCCGAGATCGAGGACCTGGCGAAGACCGTCGACGACAACGGCGGCGTGTACTTCGTGCCGGCCTTCTCGGGCCTGTTCGCGCCGTACTGGCGGAACGACGCCCGGGGCGTCATCGCCGGTCTCACCCGCTACGTGAACAAGGGCCACATCGCGCGTGCCGTCCTGGAGGCCACCGCCTGGCAGACGCGCGAGGTGCTCGACGCGATGAACGCCGACTCCGGCGTCGCGCTGACGGCCCTCAAGGTCGACGGCGGCATGGTGTTCAACGAGCTGCTGATGCAGTTCCAGTCCGATGTCCTCGCGGTCCCGGTCATCCGCCCGAAGGTGGCGGAGACCACGGCCCTCGGCGCCGCCTACGCGGCCGGCCTCGCGGTCGGCTTCTGGAACGCGGTCGAGGACCTGCGGGCCAACTGGCAGAAGGACAAGGAGTGGCACCCGCAGATGGATTCGTCCACCCGCGAGAGCGAGTACAAGCTCTGGAAGAAGGCCGTCACGCGGACCTTCGACTGGGTCGAGAACCACTGATCGCGTGAGTTGACCGGCGCACCCGAGGGCCGGGACGGAGCGTCAGCGATGAACGTCATCACCCGATCGCCAGCACCGCACGTCGTGATCGTCGGCGGTGGAGGCACGGGCGGCGCGCTGGCCTGCGACCTGGCCCTCCGGGGCGTCCGGGTCACCGTCGTCGAGCGGGGCGAGATCACCTCGGGCACCACCGGGCGGCACCACGGGCTGCTCCACAGCGGCGCGCGCTACGCGGTCAACGACGCCGAGTCGGCCGTGGAGTGCATCGAGGAGAACACGCTGCTCCGCCGCGTGGCGCCCGGCTCGTTCGAGGAGAACGACGGGCTCTTCGTGGGGATCGACGACGAGGACATGGCCTACGGCGAGAAGCTCTTTGCCGCGTGCGGCGAGAGCGGCATTCCCGCCCGATGGCTCTCGCCGGCGGAGGCGCTCCGCCTCGAGCCGAACCTCAATCCCGCCCTGAAGGGCGCCATCCGCGTCCCTGACGCGACGTTCGATGCCATGCGGCTCCCGCTGCGGTGGTTCGCCACGGCGAAGGCGCATGGCGCCATCATCCATCCTTTCTGCGAGGTGACCTCGTTCGTTCAGCACGACCGGTGCATCACCGGCGTGCGAGGGCGCGACCACCGGACCGGGAGGGACTTCGAGATCGGGGCGGACCTCGTGGTCAACGCGGGCGGCCCCTGGGGCGAGAAGATCGCCGCGATGGCGGGCGTGGACGTGCCGATCCAGCCCTCGCCGGGCGTCCTTCTGGCGCTTCGCGGCCGGCTCTGCAACATGGTCATCAACCGCATGCACAAGTCCGGCGACGGGGACATCGTCGTGCCGCAGCGCGGGCTCTCCGTCGTCGGCACGAGCTCCTGGGTCGTGGAGGACCCCGACGATCTCGGGGTGCCGGAGGACCACGTCCAGCGCATGTACGAGGAGGGCGCCAAGCTGATCCCGATGGTCCGTTCCGCGCCGTTCCGGCAGGCCTGGTCCGCCGCCCGGCCGTTGATCGGTGCCCGCGGAGCCTCCACCGGCCGCGAGCTGAGCCGCACCTTCAAGTGCTTCGACCACAAGGAGCAGGACGGAGTCGAGGGCTTCGTCACGATCTCGGGCGGCAAGGGGACCACCGCGCGGGCCATGGCCGAGACGACGGCCAACGTCGTGTGCCAGAAGCTCGGCATCGACGTGCCCTGCCGCACCCGCGACACCATCCTGCTGCCGCATACCGCCTACTACGCCGCGTGAGCCGATGAGCGAGACCGTCACCTTCCGCGTCCATCGCTACAAGCAGGGAGACCCGGCGCCCCACTACGACACGTTCCAGGAGTCCACGGAGCCGCGGACCACGGTCCTGGATGTCCTCACCCGGATCCGGCGCGTCGAGGACCCGACGCTCACGCTCCGGCACTCCTGCTTCCACGCCTCCTGCGGGACGTGCGGGATGAAGGTCAACGGGCGCGAGGTGCTGGCCTGCGTCACGAACGTGCGTGAGCTGGGCACCGACGAGGTCGTGGTGCAGCCGCTCGACAACGCCCCGCTGGTCAGCGACCTGGTCGTGGACATGGGGCCCTTCTACGCGCGCTTCAACGCAGTCGACCGGCCACTCGTCCGCGAGAGCGAGCTGGTGCCGGGTGCGCATCCCGCGGAGGGCATCCCGCACGCCGAGCGCTACGAGGACTGCATCGAGTGCGGGATCTGCCTGTCGGCCTGCCCGATTGCCGCGACCGATCCGGAGTACCTCGGCCCGGCCGCGCTGGCGGCCGCCGACCGGCTGCGCGAGGAGCCCCGCGGCCGGCAGGTACCGCCCGTGCTTCGGCTCGTGGACGACCCCCACGGGGTCTGGCGCTGCCACGTCGCGTTCGAGTGCAGCGAGGCGTGCCCGTCCAACGTGGATCCGGCCGGACACATCATGTCGCTGCGACGCTCGCTGATCGGCCGCCGCTGGCGGGCGCTGCGGGGCGAGCCGGTGGGGGCAGAGCGATGAG
>JAKAHX010000061.1 GCA_021814735.1 Chloroflexota bacterium
GGCGATGACCGCGCAGACCTCGCCCAGCGCCGTCTGCTCGGCCAGCGTGACCTGGCCGTCGGGCACCGTCTCGACCGCGCAGGGACTCCGCCCCACGCCCACCGCAGGCGCCGATGGCCTCGTCGCCTGGACCTGGAAGGTCGCGGCGAACACCCGGCCCGGGACCGCCACGGCCACGGTGACCTGCCGCCTGGGGAGCACGGCCAGCGCGACCGCGCACTTCCCGCTGCAGTGACGCCGCCGGCCGGCGCGCCCGACGGCGGTGGCGTGATGGCCCGCGACGGCTGCAGTGACTGCATCCCCCTGGAAGAGATTCCGCGCTCGCCCGAGGAAGCGCAGCTCACAGCTGCCTGGGCTCGACGGTGCGAAGGAGGGCCGGAACACCGGCCCTCCTTCTCGAGCGCGTGAGACCGATGGGTCAGTACCTGATGACGTTGGAGTAGTCGGACCAGGTACCTGTGCCGAACTCGTTGACGGCAGCCACGGTGAAGGCGTACGTGCCGCCGGCCGGGAAGGCGCTGGCGGGAACGTCGCAGGCGAGACCCGTGCCCTTGGTATCAAGGGACGTCACCAACGTATAGCCGCCGTTCTTGCCCTTGGCGTAGCTGTGCACGATGACGAGGTAGTCGGTGATCGTGGCAGCGCCGTCATTCGCAGGGGCCGCCCACGTCAGATGCACCTGCTGGGTGGCGGTCTTGCCGTGTCCCGACTTCTGCACGGCAGCGATCACGTTGGTCGGCGCTGCCGGCGCGCCGCGGGCGGTCAGGACCACGTCGGTCGGGCCCATCGCGCCCGATGGCGTGACGTACGTGACCCGGAACGAGTAGTCGTCGACTGTGAGGATCCCGCCATCCGGCGCGTTCGCGAACGCGCCGTAGAACCACGGCGCCGTGAACACGTCGAAGGTGGTGCCAGAGGTCGGCGTGTAGGACGAATCGACGGTCACCTCCAGGTTCCCGTACAGGTTCGCCCCGCCCGAATCGCCAGACGACACGAGCTGGGAGTACCCGCTGCCCGGTGTGTCACCGACGATGTGGATCTTGAGCGTCGACGGGCCGGCCAGGTAGACGGAGCCGGTGGCGGTCAGGGTGCCCGGAGTGGACGCGTCGAGACCGGCGATCACCGTGCCCCCCCACGCGGCGATGCTATCCACGGTGCCGGTACCTTCGAGCGTGGCCCCGGCGTTGACCGTGACGTCGCCCAGCGTGCCGGACACGTCGAGGGTCCCGGCGACGACGGTCGTCGAGGCGGTGCTCGCCGTACTCGACAGCGTCACGGTGCCGGACAGGCCGGCGGCGCCCACGGCGAGTGCGCCCGTCACCGCGCCCCGCGCATCGAGGGTGCTGCTCGCGGCAGCCGCGAGCGTGCCCGTCTCGTAGAGGGAGCCCGCGGATATCGCCCCGGTCAGGGTCGCCGTCTTGTCCGTGCCGGTCACCTCGACGAGGCCGCGCGGGATGGCGATCGGGGCCGAGAGCGTCATCGTGCCGTCGAGTTGCAGGATGCCGTCATAGGATGAGCCCCCGACGGTTACCCCGCTCGTCGCGCCCAGGGCCGAGGCGGCGCTGATCACCAGGGCGCCGGAGCCGAACGTCGCGGTGGAGCCGGTGTAGCTGTTGCCAGCCGCGCTGGCGGGGGCCAGGGTGACGGTGGCGCCGGGATTCGTGAGGACCGAGACGTTAGCCGCTCCCGCAAGGGTCTCGGTCACGGTGAATGACGACAGTCCCGAAAGGAAGAGCGTGCCACCGCCGACGGAGTCCGTGATCGTGCCGGTGCCCGTCGTGGCACCGATGTTCTGGCGGTGCCCGTGCAGGTCAAGGGTCGCCCCGGCCTGGACGTTGACAGCACCAACGGTGCTGACCGCGTTCGTGGCTTCTATCCGCAGGGTGCCGGAGGCGACGGTAGTCGTGCCGCCCCACCAGTTGGAGCTGCTGGTGCCCGTCCCCGTCACACCGGTCAGGACGACTGTGCCGCTCCAGCCGCTCTTGCCCACGGTCACCGACGTGGTCGAGCCATTCTCGGTCACGGTCCCCGGCACCTGCAGGACCGCGCCGTCCGCCGCCGCGAGCGTGCTGTCTGCGTTGAGCTGGACACCGCCGGACCAGGTCGCGGTCCCCTCGCCGACGGCTTCCAGGGTCCCGCCGAGGTACAGGGCGCGCGCAGCGGGCACGCTCACGCCGGCGTCCAGTGCCAGCACGCTGCCGTTGGACACCCAGACGTTGCCGGTGCCTGCCGCGTCGTCGGTCCCCAGCGTGAGCGTCCCGCCGGAGAGCTGGATGCCACCAAGGTTCGGGTTGTCCGCGGACAGGGTGACGCTGCCCGTGCCGCCTCCGGTGTTGTTGATCCAGAGCATGCTCGATGCCGACACCGTGCCGGTGAAGTCGACGGACGCGTCGGCCGCGACCTCCAAGGCGATGAGACCGCCCGATCCCACGTCCGCCGCGATCGTCGAGCTCCCGCCGGTCGCGTCGATCGAGATGTACCCGGGCGTCGATGTGTACGAGACGCTGAGCGTGTGGGCCCCGCCCAGCGCGTACGAGCCCTGCAGCACGATGCTGCCCACCGAGAGGTCGGCAGTCAGCTGCAGCGCAGATCCGCCCGCGGGCACCGTGGCCGGGAAGACCAGCTGCGCGCCGTCCAGCGAGGTGCAGCTGCTTCCGGACGCTGCGGTGTAGTTCCCGATATCGTTGAGGTCCGTGGCGCCGCTCGCGCCGTTCCACGTGCACACGCCGCCGGTCGCCGCCCGTGCCGCGCTCGGGATCGCCCCGAGTAGCGAGGCAACGAGGACGGCGGTGACGCCGGCGCTGCCGATCAGCCTCCGCATGGTTCTCTCCCTTGGCCTCACGCCCGGCGGGTCGGTCTCGCCAGTGGCTCGGCGCGGCTTTCCGGGCGACCGGGGCAACGGACCGCGCGTCAACGCCTCCCGCTGGTTCTGGGGCCAGCGTCGTCTCGGGCCGGGTCGCCTGGCTACCGTACGGGTACGGGGATCGGTACGGTATCGGGACCCGTGTACGGGGGTGCCAGGACGTACCCGGTACCGTACTGGCCCGGATGGCAGCCGCGCGGCCCGCGCCTACAGTCCGCGGCATGGAGCGCAGCCCCCGAACCGGCGCGCGGTTCGTGGACGACCGAATCGGCCTGGCCGGTTCCGCGGATGCAGCACTCGCGGACGCCGGGGACATCGTGGCGCGCGTCGCGGCCGACGAGGCGGCGGCCGACGAGGCACGCCTGCGGTTCCGCCGGGAGGGGCTGCCGGCGCTCCCGCCCGACGCCTGCATCGCGCCGGTCCTGGACCCCGACGAGCAGGTGGTCGCGGTGCGCCACGCCGCGCTGCTCGATCGCCGCGCACCCTCCCCCGGCACGCGGCTCACGCCGGGGCTGGCCGGCGAGCTCTATGTGACGTCACGCCGCCTGCTGCTCCTCGGGCGGGTGACGCTCTCGTTCGAGCTCGACGCGATCGAGGACGCCGTCCTCTCGGGGGAACGCCTGCTGGTCGTCCTGCGGGACGGACACGGGGTGGCCCTCCAGGTCGCGGGGCCTCGGCTCCTGTGGGTCGAGATCGCGGCGGCCCGCGCGTCCGCGAGGTCCGCCCCGGCCCCTGGATCGAGCGCGGGTCCTCAGCCGCGGACCCGGTAGCGGCGGGCCGCCTCGGCCCGGTTCCGCGCCCCGACCTTGTGCAGGATGCTGCCGACGTGCATCTCCACGGTGCGTGGCGAGAGCGTGAGGGCCTCGGCGATCTCGTGATCGGTGAGCCCCTCGGCCAGCCGTGCCAGCACCTCCGTCTCGCGGGCGCTCAGCGTGGCGAGGGCAGGATCGGCCGGACTGGCGAGGCCCGCGCCGGGGCGCGAGGTCTCCACCAGGCGCTGGACGAGCCGCGCGGCCGTCCGGTGGCTCATCGCCAGCTCGCCCTCCCAGGCGGCCCGCACGGCGCGTGCCAGCCCTTCGACCGAGAGGTCCTTGGTGAGGTAGCCCACTGCCCCGAAACGCATCGCCTCGAGCACGTGCCGGTCCTCGCGCGACGCGGTCAGCATCACGATCCGCGTGTCCGGCAGCCGCGGCGCGAGCTCGCGCACCAGGGAGACCCCGTCCATGCCGGGCAGCTCGATGTCGAGGAGCAGCACGTCGGGCCGCAGCTGCGGGGCGAGATCGAGGGCCTCCTCGGCGCTGGCTGCCTCGCCGACCACCTCGAGGCCGGGCACGCCCAGGGCCTGGCGGACCGCGCTCCGCACCAGCGGATGGTCGTCGACGATCATGACGCGGATGCGCGCGGGAGCCGTCTTCGCCGTCATGCCGGAGCGGCCTCGACGCGCGGCGCGGCGCCGACCGGCACCACGAGCCTGACGCGCGTCCCCCTGCGGGGCGCCGACTCGATCTCGATCTCGGCACCGATCTGGGATGCGCGTTCCCGCATCCCGGCCAGCCCGTAGGCGGTGGCGCCGACCGATCCCGGGTCGAAGCCCCGCCCGTTGTCGCGGACCTCCAGCACGATGTGGCCGTCGTCGACGGCGCCGCGCACCCGCACCACCGTGGCGTCGGCGTGACGCCGGACGTTGGTGAGGGCCTCCTGCACGATGCGCAGCGTCTCGGCCTCGGCACGCGAGGAGAGGACCGGCAGATCGGCACCGCAGTCGAACTCGACGGACAGCCCGAACCGGTCCTCGAAGTCGCCGAGCGAGCGCGCCAGCCGCTGGCGCAGCCCCTCCTTTGCCTCGCTCGGTGCCCGCATCGTCGTCACCGCCTGCCGTGCCTCGGCCATGCCCGCGTCCACGGCCGCGGTCACCTCCGCGGTCAGGGCGCGCGCCTCCGGGCCGAGTTCCGGCTGCGTCGCGAGGCGCGTCGCCTTGAGTTTCGCCAGCCAGAGATCCTGGGCCAACCCGTCGTGCAGCTCGCGGGCCAGCCGTTCGCGCTCCGCCGCGGCGGCCAGCGCCCGCTCCTGCACGAGGAGCCGCGCCTCCACGCGCCGCAGCGCGGTGATGTCGTGGAACACCACGAGCCGGCCCATCGGCCTGCCCTGCCAGTCGGCAAGCGGCGTGCTGCTGACCTGGCAGGTGCAGTTCCCGCCCGTCGTCTCGAAGGAGGCCTCCCCGGACGCGCCGGCGTCGAGCACGCAGTCCGCCAGGTCCGGGGAGCCCGCCAGCGCCATCGCCGCCGGCTGGCCCAGCACGCCGCGCCGCTCGCGTCCGAGCAGGCGCAGGGCCGCCTCGTTGGCGTCGGCGATTCGGCCCGCGGGGTCGAGCACGAGGAGCCCGTCGGGCATGCGCGCGAGGATCGTCTCGCGGGCCACTGGCACCAGGTCGAACAGGCGGAAGCGCAACAGGGCGACGACGTACATCACCGCCACGGCGTCGAAGCCCACGACACCCGAGACGATGTTCGGCACGTACGCGATCCGGAAGACGCCGATCGGATACAGCACGCGGATCGCCAGTTGCCCCGCGAGGATCAGCGCGACGGGGATGCGATGGGCCGGAGAGCGGACGAGCAGGAGCACCAAGACCGCCGTGGAGAGGACGAAGAGCAGCACCACGACCCCGGCGAACACCAGGCCCAGGGGCGTGCGCGTGCCCTGGACCTGCGCGCCGTTCCACCACACGCTGCTCCACGCCAGGGCCCCACCGTCGACGAGATCGAGCCCGACGTGAGCGAACGTCACGCCGGCGAGGATGGCCACCACGGGACGGGTCAGCACGCGCTCGAGCCCCGCATACTCGAGGGCGAACCACAACGCCAGGACCGCGCTCGGGATCGTCAGCGCGTCGCGCAGGAGGAACCAGGCGCGCTGCGTGGCACGGTCGGCCGCGGCCACTTCCGCCGCGCCCCCGAGACACCACAGCGCCAGCAGCAGGGCCACCAGGGCGAGCGGGAGGGCGCCCTTCGCGGTGGCGCGCCGTCGCAACACGTACAGCGCGATGGCGCCGATGAACGCAGCGGACCCCAGCGTGGGCAACAGCAGCGGGTCGTAGCGGTAGGGGCTCACCACGCCACCCGACAGCGGCGCCCGGGCATGCGCCCCCGCCTGCCTGCCCCGGCCGGCGACCGCGATGGACGGCCCTCTCCCATCTGCACGAGGGTGCACCCTGCGGTGCGGCTTGCGTAGGGCCGATTGTCGTGGGTGGATCCACGCGGCACGGCGAGGTGGCGCCGTCCCGCGACGACACCCCCCGCCTTGCGCGACGAACCGCACCGCGACCACCTCGAGGCACGGCGTACCGGCACCTGTCGCGAGCTCGAAGGGACTCCCGGCATGCCGTCCCGGAGCAGCTCACCACCCGGGTCGGGCAGTGCTCCAGTGACGAGATCGGAGGGTGGGGGGCCGGGTCCGATGCGCAGGGCGCTCGCGGACCTCTCCCCGGTCACCCGGGTACGTCGCCCCGTTCGCCTGCGGCCCGGGCCGGTCGCTGGCTGGCCCTCGAGGATTCGAACCTCGGTTCACGGATCCAAAGTCCGCTGTCCTACCACTAGACGAAGGGCCAGCGGGTCGTCGAGGGCCGTGTGCAGGGGAAGAGTGGAGCGGAAGACGGGACTCGAACCCGCGACCCTCACCTTGGCAAGGTGATGCTCTACCAACTGAGCCACTTCCGCTCGTTCGCGCCGCCCGGCCTGCCGGGCTGATGCTGTGGTGCCGAGAGCCAGGATCGAACTGGCGACACCGCGATTTTCAGTCGCGTGCTCTACCAACTGAGCTATCTCGGCCCGGTCGCCGCGAGGCGCCACCCCCTCGGCGGCCGACAGACTATCACACCGTGCGCGGTCCAGTCGAGTCGCCCGCGCACGTCGGCCACCCCGCTTCCAGGGGCGGCGCGGCGACCACGAGGGTCCCGCTCAGTCGAGCCCCTGCAGTTGTCGCATCGCCGCGGCGTCCAGCGGCGGGTCACCGGTGAGCTGGCGCAGCCGGTTGATGCGGTCGACGATGGGTGGGTGGGTGGAGAAGAGCCCCTGCGCCCGGGGCTCGAACTTCTTGATGGGGTTCACGATGTAGAGATGCTGGGTGGCGCGGTTCGCCACCTCCAGGACGTCCTTGTCCGAGGCGATCTTGGCCAGCGCGCGCTCGAGGCCCGCCGGGTTGCGCGTGAGCTCCACGCTCGACGCGTCGGCGAGGTACTCGCGCTGCCTGCTGACCGCCAGCTGGACGAGGCGGGCGAAGATGGGCGCCAGGATGGCCAGGACGATGGCGACCACGAAGAGGATCAGCTGGATCGCTCCGCCACCCTCCCGGTCGTTGCCGCGCCGCGGGCCGCCGCCGAAGAACGTGAAGCGCAGGAAGAAATCGGCGAGGAGCGCGATGCTGCCGACCAGCACGGCGACCAGCAGGGTGAAGCGGATGTCGTAGTTGCGGACGTGGGACATCTCGTGCCCGATCACGCCCTGGAGCTCTTCGCGGTTCAGCTTCTGGAGCAGCCCCGTGGTGATGGCGATGGAGGCGTGCTGGGGGTCGCGGCCGGTGGCGAAGGCGTTGGGCGCGCTGTCATCGATGATGAAGACCCGGGGCATGGGCACGCCCGCCGCGACGGCCATCTCCTGGACCACGTCGAAGAGCTGGGGTGCCTGCTCGCGGGTGATCTGCTGCGCATGCGAGGCGCCGAGGACCAGCGAGTCGCCCCCGAAGTACGAGCCCGCCGTCAGCAACAGCGACAGGAAGACGGCGCCCAGCACCACCACGTACGCGGTGCTCGTGCTCCCAGTGAGGCCATACCCGATGGCGAACCCGAGGCCCGCCAGCACCACGACCACGATGGCGGCGAGGAGCAGCGAGGACCGGCGGTTGGCGGCCTGCTCGTCGTAGAAGGTCGTCCGGGGGGTCATGCCGA
>JAKAHX010000062.1:0-4356 GCA_021814735.1 Chloroflexota bacterium
CCCGCTTCTACGACGCCACCTCGGGGAGCGTCCTGATCGACGGCGTGGACGTGCGCGACATGCGGCAGGAGGACCTGTGGCGCCTGATCGGGCTGGTCCCGCAGCGCGCGTACCTGTTCAGCGGCACGGTGGCGACCAACCTTCGCTACGGCAACGAGCAGGCCACGGACGAGGACCTGTGGCAGGCGCTCACCATCGCCCAGGCCCGGGACTTCGTGTCGGCGATGCCGGACCAGCTCGATGCGCCGATCGACCAGGGCGGGACGAACGTGTCCGGCGGCCAGCGACAGCGCCTTGCCATCGCGCGGGCGATCGTGAAACGGCCCCGGATCTACGTCTTCGACGACAGCTTCTCCGCGCTCGACTTCAAGACAGACTCGGCGCTGCGCCTGGCGCTCCGCGAGGAGACACGCGACGCGACCGTCCTCATCGTGTCCCAGCGCGTGGGCACGATCATGCACGCCGACCAGATCGTGGTGCTCGACAGCGGCACGGTCGTGGGGATCGGCACCCACGAGGACCTGATGGACACCTGTGAGACCTACCGCGAGATCGTCTACTCGCAGCTGACCCGGGAGGAGGCGGCATGAGCGGGTCGATGCGGCCCGCCGGTGCGGCCGGACGCGGCCCGCTCGCCGGCGGCTTCGGCCCCGGGCGCCGCGGCCCCATGGGCGGCCCCTGGGGCGGCCACGGGATGATGGGCGGTGGCGGCAAGGCCAGCGACTTCCGGGGCACGCTGCGCCGGCTGGTCGGCGAGCTGCGCCCTGAGCGCGCCTGGATCGGGATCGTCGTCGTCTTCGCCATCGTGGGCGTCGCCTTCCAGGTCGCCGCGCCGCGCATCCTTGCCAACGCCACCGACCAGCTCTTCCAGGGCGTGCTCGGCAAGTACCTCGGGCAGTACTTCCCGGCCGGCACCCCGCAGTCGCAGGTGGAGCAGCTCCTCCGTGCGCATGGCCAGGGGCAGATCGCCGACATGCTGAGCGGGATGCACGTGACCGTCGGGGCCGGCGTCGACTTCGGTGCCGTGGGCGCCATCCTCGCCGTGGTGGCCGTGGTCTACGTCCTGAGCTCGCTCTTCCAGTGGGCCACCTACTACATCATGGCCGGCGTATCGCAGCGCACGGTCTACCGGCTGCGGCGCCAGGTGGACGAGAAGCTGGGGCGGCTCCCACTGCGCTACTTCGACAGCCACCCGCACGGCGATACGCTCAGCCTTGTCACCAACGACATCGACAACATCTCCACCACCCTCCAGCAGAGCCTGACCCAGGTGCTCACCTCGATCTTCACGGTGATCGGGGTCCTGGTCATGATGCTGTCGATCAGCCCCCTGCTCGCGGTGATCTCCCTGCTGGTCCTCCCGACCGCCGGCGTGGTGACCGCGTTGATCGCGCGGCGCTCGCAGGCCCAGTTCGCGATCCAGTGGGACCGCACGGGCACCATCACCGGCCGCGTGGAGGAGACCCACACGGGGCACGCCCTGGTCAAGGTCTTCGGGCACCGGGAGGACGCCATCCAGCAGTTCGCGCAGGAGAACGAAGAGCTCTTCCAGGCGAGCTTCAGGGCGCAGTTCATCTCCGGGATCATCCAGCCGACGATGAACTTCATCAGCAACCTGAACTACGTGGCCATCGCGGTGATCGGCGGCATGCAGGTGGCGTCAGGCAGCATCACGCTCGGCGACGTGCAGGCATTCATGCAGTACTCGCGCATGTTCACCATGCCGATCACCCAGGTGGCCAGCATCATGAACGTGCTGCAGTCGACCATGGCGTCGGCGGAGCGGGTCTTCCAGTTGCTCGACGAGCCCGAGGAGGTCCCGGAGGCCGAGCGGCCGAACGTGCTGCGCGAGGCCGTCGGCCGCGTGGTCTTCGAGAACGTCTCGTTCCGCTACGAGCCCCAGACCCCGCTCATCGAGGACCTCAACATGGTGGTGGAACCGGGCGAGACGATCGCCATCGTGGGCCCCACGGGCGCCGGCAAGACCACCCTCGTCAACCTGCTGATGCGGTTCTACGACGTCGACGCCGGACGTATCACGGTGGACGGCAACGACATCCGCGAGCTCTCGCGGGACAACCTGCGGAGCACCTTCGGCATGGTCCTGCAGGACACCTGGCTCTTCGGCGGGACCATCCGGGAGAACATCGCCTACGGCCGTGCCGACGCCACCGAGGAGCAGATCCAGGAGGCGGCCCGCGCCGCCCACGTGGACCACTTCGTGCGGACCCTGGCGCACGGCTACGACACCGTGGTGGACGACGAGGCAGCGAACGTGTCGCAGGGCCAGCGCCAGCTGCTGACCATCGCGCGCGCCTTCCTGGCCGACCCGCCGATCCTGATCCTGGACGAGGCAACCAGCTCGGTGGACACGCTCACCGAGGTGCTGGTCCAGCGGGCCATGGCACGGCTCATGAAGGGCCGCACGTCGTTCGTGATCGCACACCGCCTCTCGACGGTCCGCGACGCCGACGAGATCCTGGTGATGAACCACGGGCGCATCGTGGAGCAGGGCACGCACGAGGATCTGCTGGCGCGCCAGGGCTTCTACGCCGAGCTCTACAACAGCCAGTTCGTGGAGCCGCTCGCCGAGGCGGTCTAGGTTCCCGGCACCACCCGCGGGTGGAGGAGACGACCGCGAAGGCGTTCGAGCACGCGTACGGCGGCATGCCGACCTGGGAGATCGGCCACCCCCAGGGGGCCGTCGTGCGCCTCGCGGAGGGCGGCCAGATCGTCGGTTCGGTGCTCGACGCCGGCTGCGGCACCGGCGAGGTGGCCTGCTACCTTGCCGCGCGCGGACACCAGGTCCTGGGGATCGACTTCGCCCCGTCGGCGATCCGCAGGGCGCGGGAGCGGGCCCGGGCGCTGGGGCTCGACCCGGCCGCCGTCCAGTTCCTGGAGTGGGACGCGCTGTGGCTCGCCGAGCTCGGGCGCACCGTTGACACGATCCTGGACGTGGGGCTCTTCCACACGCTCCAGCCGGCCGACCGGGACGCGTACGCCGCGGCCCTGCGCGCGGCGATTCGACCGGGCGGACGGTGCTTCGTCCTCAGCTGGAGCGATCGGAACCCCTTCGGCTACGGCCCCGAGCGGGTGCGCCGCGCCGATCTCCGGCGCGCGTTCCGGCGCGGGTGGCGGGTGGAGACGATCGAGGAGGCCGACCTGGAGACGCGGCTTCCCCCCGGGCGGGCGCACGCGTGGCTCGCACGCCTGCTGGCGATCTGAGGTCCACCTCGGGGGCGGCGGGCCAGCGCGCAGCTGACAGGGCGGCCGGGACGGCCGTGCGGCGCCCGCGTCCGGCCGGGCGTCGGCCGCGATCCTCTGCTAGCGTGCAGCCATGAGCGATCGCACGTCTGTCCCCGATGTCTCCTCCCTGCTCTCCCCGCTCGATCGCGTCCGCCCGCTGATCCGCACGCGCCAGGTGCGGGAGTTCACCGACGAACCAGTCACCGCCGCAGAGCTGGACGCGCTCGCGGAAGTCGCCCGCTGGTCCGGCAGCAGCAACAACCGGCAGCCCTGGCGCTTCATCGTGATCCGCGACCGCGCCGTGCTGCAGCGGCTGGCCGAGGCTGGCCTGCCGCAGACGCGCGCCCTGCAGACCGCCGCGGCCGCCATCGCGGTCGTCCTCCCGGTCGACCCCGAACGCACCATCTCCCATGCCTACGACGACGGCCGTGTCGCCGAGCGGATCCTGGTCGCGACCGGGATGCTCGGGCTTGCCGGCGGCATCACCTGGATCCGCGACGACGTGGTCGGCGCGGTGCGGGACCTGCTGGGTCTCCCCGCCGACCGGACGGTCCGCACGATCGTCGCGCTGGGCCACCCGACCGAGGCCGCGCGGCACCCCAAGTCCGCACCGGGCCAGGCGCGCCTCCCGCGCGCGCAGCTCGTCTTCGACGAGCGCTGGCCCGCCGGGCGCCCGTCGTAACCAACCCGAAAGGCGCGACGGCCGAGACTGGGCGGGTGAACGGCACGTCACCCGCCGGATCGGGCGGACAGCAGCCGGAACGCGGATGGGCCGGTGGCCGGGCCAGGGGCCACCATGATGGTCCGGTGACGCAACCAGGCCCGGGCACCGCGGATCGCCGGTCCCCGAGGGGGGCGTGAGGCGATGCGCATCCTCGTGGCCGAGGACGACCCGGGCCTCCGCGACGTCCTGGTGGAGGGCCTGCAGGACCAGGGCTACAAGGTCGACGCCGTGGGCCGCGGCGACGACGCCATCATGCAGCTCCGCTTCTACGACTACGACGTGGCCGTGATCGACTGGCGCATGCCTGGCGCGCCCGGGATCGACGTCGTCGCCTGGGCGCGCCGCCACGATCGCCCCACGGCACTCCTGATGCTGACCGCCCGCGA
>JAKAHX010000062.1:4456-7793 GCA_021814735.1 Chloroflexota bacterium
TCCGCTTCTACGACTACGACGTGGCCGTGATCGACTGGCGCATGCCTGGCGCGCCCGGGATCGACGTCGTCGCCTGGGCGCGCCGCCACGATCGCCCCACGGCACTCCTGATGCTGACCGCCCGCGACGCGCCGCCGGATCGCATCCGGGGGCTGGACGCCGGGGCGGACGATTACCTGGTCAAGCCCTTCGACTTCGGGGAACTGCTCGCGCGCATCCGCGCCCTCCAGCGACGACCCCGCGGCGTGGACGCGCCGGTGGTCCAGCGCGGCGTCCTCGCCCTGGACCCGGTCCGCCGCGAGATCACCACGGAGGGGCGCCCGCTCAGCCTGACGGCCACCGAATACCGCATTCTGGAGCTGCTCATGCGCCGGTCGCCGGCGGTGGTGGACCGCAAGGCGATCGCCGAGCACGCCTGGCAGGATGAGACCGACCCCCTCGGGTCGAACGCCATCGACGTCCAGCTGAGCCGCCTTCGCGCCAAGCTTCCCGGTGCCGGCGTGCGCATCGTGACCGTGCGCGGCGCGGGCTACCGCCTGGAGGAGACGTGACCGCCCATCGCGCGGTGGACCTGCGCTCCACCTCCATCCGGGTGGCCCTCTCCGCGGCGGTGGTGGTGGGGGTGGCCTACCTGCTGGTGGCCGCCGCGGTGGTCCTCATCGTCACCCGCTCGCTCACCGCGCAGGTCGACGGCCACCTCGCCCAGACGCTCGACCGGCTCTCGCACGAGCCCCCGCCGGCGCAGTCCACCGGCTTCGGGGCGCCTCCCCCCGAGCATCCGTTCGGACCGCCGGTCATCGTCTGGACCGTGTACCCCGACGGGCAGGTCATCTCCAACACGGCGAACGCGTCGCTCCCCGCCGCCTACCGGGACGTGTCGACGCCCACCACCATCACCGTCAACCAGGCCCAGGTGCGGATCGACGGCACCCAGGCCGGCACCCAGTACGTGGTGGTGGGACAGACCATGGAGCCGGTCTCGCAGGCGCAGTCGACGGTGATCGTGGCCGAGGCGCTCATCGGCCCTGTGCTGCTCGTCCTCGTCTTCCTGGGGGCGGTCGCGATCGGGCGCCGCGCGGCCGCCCCGATCGAGCGCGCCAGCCAGCGGCAGCTCGAGTTCACCGCCGACGCCTCCCACGAGCTGCGCACGCCGCTCTCCGTCATCGAGGCGCAGACGAGCCTGGCCCTGTCCGCGGAGCGGAGCGCGGCGTGGTACCGCACCGCCTTCGAGCGCGTGGACCGGGAGAGCAAGCGGATCCGACGCCTGGTGGACGACATGCTCTGGCTGGCACGGTTCGACGCCGCGCAGGCGCACCCCGACGCCGAGCCGGTGGACCTGGGCGTGATGGCGGCGCAGACGGCCGACCGCTTCGCGGTGGTGGCCGAGTCGCGACATCTCGCGCTGCGGGTGCACACCGAGCCCGGGAGCAACGTGGTGGCCGTCCCGCCCGACTGGCTCGATCGCCTGCTGGGCGTGCTGCTGGACAACGCCTGCCGCTACTCGCCCGAGGGCGGATCGGTGGATCTCTCCGTCGCTCACGACGGCTCCCGCATCCGGGTCACCGTCGATGACTCGGGTCCCGGGATCCCACAGGAGGAGCGCTCTCGCATCTTCGATCGCTTCCACCGCGCCACCGACGCGCCCGGCGGATCCGGGCTGGGCCTGGCCATCGGGGATGCAATCGTGCGGGCCACCGGCGGGCGCTGGAGGGTCGGGTCCTCGGCCAGCGGCGGGGCGAGCCTGTCGGTCAGCTGGCCGCGCGCGTTTGCAGGACCCGGGGAGGCGGCATCGCGGCAGCCCGCGGGCGGCAGGCCCGGACCGGGCTGATCCCCAGCGTGCCGGCGGATCGGGGCGCGCGGGCGCCGGGCGGGGGCGGTCCCGGCTCCGCACCCGGACCCGGACCCGGCACCGGCCCCGGACGCGGCACCGGCCCCGGACCGGTCGGTCGTCAGTGGAGCGAGGCGAGCAGGGCCGCGGTCGTCGCCGGCACGGGGTCCATGCCGTCCGGGTTGTAGAGGTAGTCGCTGCCCGTGCCGGGCACGCCGGGATGGCCGTACTGCCAGACGATCCGCTTCGTGGCCGGGTTGATCACGTCGATGGTCTGGCCGAAGTCGTCGGTGACCGCGATGTTGCCGTTCGCGAGCCGCACAGCGAGGGACGGGTTGGAGAGCATCCCGGGCCCGCTCCGGACGTCGTAGCGCCAGAGCACGCGGCCGGCCGGGGTGACCTCCTCGATCTGGCCCGGCGTGGAGTAGTCCACCACCAGCACGTTCCCGTTGGGCAGCAGCTGCGCGTCCGATGGGTACGCGATGTCGCGCAGGTGCACGGCCCAGACGAGGCGGCCGGACGCGTCGAGGCGGTCGACCCAGCTGCCGCCGATCTCGGTGACGAGGGTGCCGCCGTCCGCGAGCGGCACGTCCCCGTTGGGCGCGGCGTAGGCAACGGGCGGGTCGTGGCGCCGGACACCCGTGAGACCGTACTGGCGGACGATCGTCTTCGACGGCGAGATGACCAGGATCCGCTGGTTCTTGATGTCGGCCACCGTCACGTTGCCGTCGGGCAGCATGTAGGCGTCGTCCGGACCATCCAGGTACCCGGGCGCGCTCCCGGGATGGCCGGTGTGGCCGTAGGTCCAGACGATCTTGCGGGTCGCGATGTCGATCACCGAGACGGTGTCGGCGTTCTCCTGGTTGACGATGATGTGCGTCCCGTCCGGCGTAAAGAACGCGTCGTCGGGCCCCCACGACTGCGACCCCCGGGGCCCGCCCGGATCGATCGTCATGGACCAGACGATCTTCCTGGCCGGGGTGACGATGAGCAGCCGGTCATTGCCCCGATCCGCGATCAGCAGGTCCCCGCCGAGCGGTCCAGCGGTCGCCGTGGTCGCGGACGGCGACGGTGAGGGCGAGCCGGCGGCGAGTGGCTGGGCGGACGCGGGCGGGGCGGAGGCGGCGCCGGCAGGCGCTGCGGAACCCACCGATGGCGAGCCCGCGAGGGCCGACTGGCCGGCGCTCGCGGTCGATCCGGCCGCGGTATTGGAGGCCGCGCAGCCCGCGGCGATCAGGCCGGCCGCGAGGACGGGGGTGAGCGTGGCGGCGAGCGCCCTGGTGCGACGGGGTCTGTGGAGCATGACGCGCACAGTACCTGATCGACGTTGGCCAACGGTCAACATCGGCATCAGGTTTCGACACCTGCCGATCCGCTCGTCCTCCACGCACGTCGGCGGCGGCCGTGCCGGAAGGGCGGCGCTGCCGTAGTCTGTCGATTGCGCAAGTACGCAATTAGCTGCTACCATCCCAACGGCGCCACGGCCGATCCGCGGCCAATCCTCAACCG
>JAKAHX010000063.1 GCA_021814735.1 Chloroflexota bacterium
CCGACCACGACGTCGGCACCCCGATCGTGGCGGCGGTGGGCCTCCTCCAGCATCCTGTACGTCTTGCCGACGCCGGGTGCCATGCCCAGGTAGACCCGCAGCCGTCCACGACCCTCGGGCTGGTCCGCGCGAACGCGCGCCAGCATCTCGTCCCCGGTCGGGCGCTCCTCGTCGATCCGATCGTCCATCCCGATCCGCGTCCTTCCGTCCGATCCGTCCGGGTCCATCATCTCAGCTGCCGGGCTGCAGCAGCCCGTCGAGAGCCAGGTTCAGTTGCAGCACGTTCACGTGCGCCGCCCCCAGGAAGCCCAGCATGGGCCCGGAGGTGTGCTTCGCGACCAGTGCCTGGACGGCCGCCACCGTCATCCCCCGGGCCCGCGCCACGCGCGGCACCTGGTAGGCGGCCGCTGCAGGGCTGATGTCCGGGTCGAGCCCGGATGCCGAAGCGGTCACCAGGTCGGCCGGGATCGGCGCATTGCCGTTCGCCTTCCGCAGCGCGTCCACGCGCTGGACCACCTCCTCGATGAGGCGACGGCTCGTCGGCCCGAGGTTGGAACCGCCGGAACTGGTCGGGTCGTAGCCGCCCGGGTTCGAGGGCGTGGCGCCGGCGGCCGATGGGCGACCCCAGAAATACTGCGGCTCGTCGAAGTACTGGCCGATCAGGGACGAGCCGACGGTCTTCCCGTCGACGACGATGAACGAGCCGTTGGCCTGGGTCGGGAACGCCAGCTGCGCCACCGCCGTGACCGCGGCCGGGTACACCAGCCCGGTGATCAGCGTGAGGATGGCGAGCAGCGCGATCGCGGGCCAGAGCTGGGTCCGGAGGAAGGCACGCATCCCGGCCGCTCCCTAGGCGAGGTGGATCGACGCGACGATCACGTCGATGAGCTTGATGCCGACGAAGGGCGTGATGATCCCGCCCACGCCGTAGATCAGGAGGTTGCGCCGGAGCAGCTCGGCAGCCGGGGCGGCGCGGTACGCCACACCCCGGATCGAGAGGGGCACCAGCGCGATGATGACCAGGGCGTTGAAGATGACCGCCGAGAGGATCGCGCCCTGCGGCGTGGTGAGCCCCATCAGGTTGAGCGCGTTCAGCTGCGGGTAGGCCACGCTGAACATCGCGGGCAGGATCGCGAAGTACTTCGCCACGTCGTTGGCGATGCTGAACGTCGTGATCGCACCTCGCGTGATCAGCAGCTGCTTGCCGATCGCGATGACCTCGATCAGCTTCGTGGGATCCGAGTCGAGGTCGACCATGTTGGCCGCCTCCTTGCACGCCGACGTGCCGCTGTTCATCGCCAGGCCCACGTCGGCCTGGGCGACCGCAGGCGCGTCGTTGGTCCCGTCGCCCGTCATTGCGACCAGGTGGCCCTCCGCCTGCTCGCGCCGGATCCGGTCGATCTTGTCTTCCGGGCGTGCCTGCGCCATGACCTCGTCCACGCCCGCCTCGGCGGCGATGGATCGCGCCGTCAGCGGGTTGTCGCCGGTCACCATGACGGTCCGGATGCCCATGCGGCGCAGTGCCTCGAACCGCTCGCGCAGCCCCGGCTTGACGGTGTCCTTCAGCTCGATCACCCCCAGCGCCCGCCCGTCGCGGCGGATCGCCAGCGGCGTCGCCCCCTGCGAGGCGATCTCGTCGCCGAGCGCGGCGAGTTCGGGGGGCGGGTCTCCCTCCAGCTCGGCCTGGATGGCGTCCACCGCGCCCTTCAGGATCACGCTGCCGCCCCGCAGGATCACGCCGCTCGTCCTGGACGCGGCGGAGAACGGGATGACCTCGGCCACCTCCTCGCGTCCCGGCGCAGGGTCCGCCGTGGTGTCCGGCCCGCCCGCCGTCGTCGCCGGCCCGGCGTCACCGGGACGCTCACCCACCACGACGGAGCTGTCATCTCGACCGTCCAGCTCCCCGAGCCGCCGGCGGCAGAGGTCTACGACGGAGCGGCCCTCCGGCGTGTCGTCGTCGAGCGAGGTGAGGAGCGCGGCCTCCAGCGCCTGCCGCTCCTCGATGCCGGGCAGCGGCACGATGCGCGAGGCGAGCCGGTTGCCGAACGTGATGGTGCCGGTCTTGTCGAGCAGGAGCACGTCCACGTCGCCCGCCGCCTCCACCGCCCGGCCGCTCATGGCGAGCACGTTGAAGCGCGCCACGCGGTCCATGCCGGCGATGCCGATGGCCGAGAGGAGGCCGCCGATGGTGGTAGGGATGAGACAGACGAGGAGGGCGGCCAGCACCACCAGGCCCAGCGTCGCGTGCGCGTACAGCCCGAACGGCCGCAAGGTGGCGGTGGCCAGCAGGAAGACGATCGTGAGCCCCGACAGGAGGATGAAGAGCGCGATCTCGTTCGGCGTCCGCTGCCGCTTCGCGCCCTCCACCAGCGAGATCATCCGGTCCAGGAAGGTCTCGCCCGGGTTGGCGGTGACACGGATCGTCAGCGCGTCGCTGGTGATGGTGGTGCCGCCGGTCACGGAGCTGCGAATGTCGGTGCCGGGCTCCTTGAGCACGGGCGCGGACTCCCCGGTGATGACCGCCTCGTTGACGTAGGCGACGCCCTCGATGACGTCACCGTCGCCGGGGATCGTCTCGCCCTCGGAGACCACGATCACGTCGCCCACGCGCAGCGCGGCCGACCCGACGTCCTCGGTCGTGCCGTCGGGAAGCCGCCGATGCGCGATCGTCTCGGAGCGGGTACGGCGCAGGCTGGCGGCCTGGGCGCGGCCCCGCGCCTCCGCGAGGGCTTCCGCGTAGGTCGCGAAGTAGACGGTGAGCCAGAGCCAGACCGCGATCTGGAGCTCGAAGCCGGGCGACCGGCCGATCTCGCCCGGTGCCCCGTGCGTGAGGCCCGCCAGGTCCCCGAGCCAGGCCAGCGTCACCAGCGCCGCGGTCACCTCCACCACGAACATGACGGGGTTGCGGATCATCTGCCGCGGGTCGAACTTGCGCAGCGCGGGCGCCAGCGAGGCGCGCAGGAGCACCGGATCGAAGATCCCCCGCGGCGTGCGCGGAGCGCCCGGCTTGCCGGCCTGCGACTCGCGGCGAGCCCGCTGGAAGCGCCGGCTGCCGGCCCGCGTGTCGACGACGGCGTGCGCGACGGGTCCTCGCCCGTCGGCCAGTGTCTGCGAGGTCACGGCTCAGAACACCTTTCCGGCGTGCAACAGGAATTCCTCGACGATCGGCCCGAGCGAGAGCGCCGGGAAGAAGGTGAGCGCGCCGACGATCACGAGGACGCCGATCAGGAGGCCGACCCAGAGCGCGCCCGTGGTGGGGAACGTGCCGAGCGACGGCGCCACGGCCCGCTTGCCGGCCATGGAGCCGGCGATGGCGAGCGCCGGGATGATCTCCGCGAAGCGCCCGATCAGCATCGCAACGGCCCCTGCGATGTTGTAGAAGGGCGTGTTCCCGTTCAGACCGGCGAACGCCGAGCCGTTGTTGCCGGTCATGCTCGAGAAGGCATACAGGATCTCGGTGAAGCCGTGGGGCCCGGCGTTGCCGAGGGCGGAGGTGCCGGCCGGCGTGACGGCCGCGATGGCGGTGAAGACCAGGATGCTGCCGGCCATGGCCAGCACGGCCAGCATCGCCATCTTCACCTCGAACGCCTCGATCTTCTTGCCGAGGTACTCGGGCGTGCGCCCCACCATCAGGCCGGCGATGAAGACGGCCAGGATCGCGCCGAAGACCAGGTGCCCGTAGAGGCCCGCCCCGATCCCGCCGGGTGCGACCTCCCCCAACTCGATGAGGAAGAGGGAGACGAGCCCGCCGAGCGGCAGGAAGCTGTCCTGCATGGCGTTGACCGCGCCCGTGCTGGTGCCCGTGGTCACGACCGAGAAGAGCGCGCTCGTCTGGGCCCCGAACCGGACCTCCTTGCCCTCCATGTTGCCGAGCGCCGTGCTGACCTGGCTCGGGAAGAGCGGGTTGGCCCGGATCTCGCTCGCCGTCGAGACCACGGCGGCAACCACGAGGATGAGCATCATCGCCGCGAAGAGCGCCCACCCCTGTCGCTCGTCCCCCGCCATCCGCCCGAACGTGTTGGTGAGGGCGAAGGGGACGAGCAGGATCAGGAACATCTCGATCCAGTTCGTCAGGCCGTTGGGGTTCTCGAACGGATGGGCGGAGTTCGCGTTGAAGAAGCCGCCCCCGTTGTTGCCGAGCTCCTTGATCGCCTCCTGGGAGGCCACTGGCCCAACCGGGATGGTCTGGGTGCCACCCTGGAGGGTGTGCACCAGCGCCGCCGGGTTGAACGACTGGACGACGCCCTGCGAGACCAGCACGATCGCGGCCACGAAGGCGACGGGGACCAGCAGGTAGAGCGTGGCGCGCGTGACGTCCACCCAGAAGTTGCCGATGGTGCGGATGCCGCGCCGCGTGAGCCCCCGGACCAGGGCCATCGCCACCGCGAGGCCCATCGCCGCGGAGGTGAAGTTGCGCACCGCGAGCCCCGCCATCTGGGTCAGGTCGCTCATCGTGGTCTCGCCGGCGTAGTTCTGCCAGTTGGTGTTCGTCTCGAAGCTGACCGCCGTGTTGAGGGCCAGGTTGGGGGCCACCGGGCCCACCCCGCCCGGGTTCAGGGGCAGCAGCTCCTGGACGCGCTGCTGGAGGTACAGCACGAGGATCCCGACGAACGCGAAGACCAGCACGGAGATCGCGTACGAGGTCCACGCCTGCTCCCGCGACGCATCCACCCCGAGCGCCCGGTAGATGCCGCGCTCCACGGGCCGGAGGACGGGCGCCAGGAAGGTCCGCTCGCCCGCCATCACGCGCTGGATGTAGCCGCCGAGCGGCCGCGTCGCCAGGAGGATCGCAGCGAGCAGGGTCAGGCCCTGGACGAGGGCCTCCAGGTTGGTCACGGGTGCCCCTCTAGAACTTCTCGGGACGGAGCAGGGCGTAGAGCAGGTAGATGGCGAGCGCGAGCACGATGACGCCGCCGACCAGGTCCTGGAGCGTCACCCCATGAGCCTCCGGCACAGCCAGACGAACCCCGCGAACGCGAGGCCCGAGACCCCCACGAGGGCGAGCATCGCCAGGTCAGCGAGCATCCGGCTCCTCCTCGGCCCACGCCGATCCGCGGCCGCCGCGGGTCGTCCGTTCGATGGTGGCGACGAGCGTCTCCAGCGCGAACGGCTTGGGCAGGTAGCCGGCGACTTGGAACTCGCGCAGCCGCGTGGCGGGCACGTGGGTGGCCGTCACCACCACCACGGGCGGATCGCCGGCCGCCCGGAGCGCGCCGCCGCGCAGCAGGGACCAGCCGCTGTCTCCGGGCAGGTTGATGTCCAGGATCACGAGCGTCGGCCGGTACCCGCCGACCAGGGCGGCCTCGGCAGCCTCGGCCGATGGCTCGATCCGGACGTCCGCCCCGCGGGCACGCAGGTAGCGCCGGATCGCCGCCGCGAACGGTTCGTCGTCCTCGACCAGCAGGATCCGCGCCACATCGGGATCAGCCATCGATCCGCTGCGCGGTGATGTCGCAGCCCGCGTCGTCGGGCCACCACGAGGGCACCAGCTCGACGCCGACGGCGCCGGCCTCGTCGCTCAGCAGCGCGAGCAGCTGTTCGCCGAACGCCAGCCCCGAGACGGCCACCCGGCTCGCGGTGCCCCGCGCGACGAGCGCGATGGCCGCTCGGACGTCGTCGGTCTCGCTGTGAAGGCGCGCCTGGGTCGCGTCCGCGTCCAGCGCGGCGACGGGTGAGGGTCGCGTGCCGTTGCCTGTCGCTCGGTACCTGTCCATGTCCCGAGCGTGCGCCACGGCGCCAAGAGGAACCGGGGTCGCGGCCCGGCGCGATCGCTCAACAGGGGCTCAACACGGACCGGACGGCCGCGTTGCGCTGCCGTCAGGCGCCCAGCAGCTTGAAGGCCATCCGGTGGCCCTTCGACCTGTCCAGCACCAGCGCGAACCAGAGGGCAGCCAGCGCATCGACGAGGTCGGCGCGTTCCGGCCCTCCGACCCAGATCGGCCGAAGTCCCACGTCCTCGATGAGCCCCGCCACGGCGGCACGCCCGGCGCCGTCGGGGCCGGCGAAGAAGAGGTCCACCACGGCACCCTCGACCACCGGATCGGCCAGGATCTCCCACCCGAACGCGTTGAAGGCTCGGTAGGCCGCCGCGGTCGGGCATGCCTTCATGATGAGGTCGAGGCTGTTGGCCGGCCCGGCGTCCCCCAGCCGGTTCGTCGCGTCGATGACGATCCTGCCGCGCAGGGCGCTCCGGAGCCCCGCCGTCAGCGACGGCATGGCGCTGCCCGGCACGGCGAACACCACCACCTCGCCGGCCGAGACGGCCTCCCCGACGGGAGCGGCGGAACATTGCCACCCGAGTTCCGCCACGAGCCCGCTCGCCCGCGATCCAGCCGGATCCCGCACGCCGAGGATGACCCGGTGCCCGGCCGCGACCCACCTGCGGGCCAGCGTCCCACCGATGTTCCCGGCACCGATGATGGCGATCGTGGACGACGGCACGGACCCCCTCCTTTGTCCCGACTCCGAAGGATGTCCGGCAACTATGCCACGGCACGCGCCGGGCGCCGTTTCGGGCTCCCGGCGCCGGGGCTCACATCCGCGTGCCGATCGCCGACGGGGCGCGGCGTCTCCGCTGCAGGCTCAGCCCGGTTCCGGGGCCAGCCACCGGTCCTGCAGGATGGTCGTGCCCACCGCGGCCGCCATGGCGCGCGACCAGGCGGATCGCTCCGGGCCCGCCGGCTCGTATCGCACCGACCACGACGACTTGCGCCCGGCCTCCCCGAGCTCCCAGCGGAGCATGGCCACCCTGCCCGACGCGACCGCCCGTGCCAGGGCGAAGGCCCCGGCGGACCACGTCCCACGGGCCCCCTCGAGATGCCGGAGGCAGATCCCGTCGGACCGTTCGTAGTGTTCGCGCCCCGTCGACGTCTGGAGCATCGCGTCGAGCAGGCCGAGGACCGACTCGCGCGCGTCGGCCATCGCCCGGCACGCCGGACACCTCCCGCGGGGACGTACCCGCTCCCGCCGCGCGCCGAGGGCGGCCTCCGGGTGCAGCGCCGATGCCGCGAACGTCAGGGGAGACGGCCGGCGCCATTCGTGCTGCGTCTCGTTCGGCCTCCAGGCCGACCAGTCCCGCAGCGCCGCCGAGAGGCGCGCCGCCGCACCGGGAGCCGGCAGCTCGTGGGGCTCCGGCAGGGCCAGGGCGTACGGCCGCCACGCCGACACGAGCGCCTCCACCGCGCGCGTCGCGATCTCCGGCGACTCCAGCGCCGCGTCCCGCACGTGGGCCTCGCAGAGGAGGTCGAGATCCGCGTCGGACTGTCCCTCCGCACGTCGTGCCGCCCGCCACCGGAGCAGGTGCGCCACCGCGGCATCCACCGCCGAGCAGACCGGACACCGGGCAGCCTCCAGCTCACCCACGAGCGCGTCGGCCGTCCAGGCACCGCCGCCCCATGGCGTCTCACGGGCAACGGGTTGGTCCCCCGGCGGTCGCGCCGCTGGCTCCGGGTGTCCCTGCGCCGCCGGCACCTCGCCGGGATCCGGGTGCAGGAGCGCGTCAGGACCGGGAGCCTCGGTCGTCGCCCCTGCGCGCACGTGGGCGTCGAGGTCGGCGCCGAGCAACGCATCGAGCCCAGGCGCCCGGGTGCCCCGCGACGTCACGCCGTCGGGCGCGCGCTCGAGGAGCGGCACCAGCCGGTCGCGCAACTCGGGGAGCCTGGTCCACGGCCAACGATCCACCAGCGCCACCAGGTGCGGCCGGCAGAGGCCGTCCGCCGATCGGGGAACCGTGGGATCGCCGGC
>JAKAHX010000064.1 GCA_021814735.1 Chloroflexota bacterium
CATCGGCCGCGGCCAGCGCCGAGAGGACCGCCGGCCCCACCAGGCGCAGGTAGAGGCGCGCTCCCTCCGGCAGCCGCTCGACCCAGGGGGCCAGCAGGGGGATCGCCCTCGAGGGGTAGGTCGCGGCGCCCATCAGGGTCGCGAGCGCGACTAGGCCGACGCTCATGGGAGACCAGCTTCGTCCGGCGGGTCCACGGCCGCGCGGGCATCGTCCAGCAGGGTGGCGGGCACGCCCCGCCCCGCCTCGGCAGCGGGGCGGGGTCCGGCAAGGATCCCGGCCAGAGGTCCGACCAGGCCGCCGGCCACGATCCCCGCCGTGGGCCCCATGGCCAGCCCGAGGGGCACCGCCACGGCGGCGCCGGCAAGCGCGGCCACGAGCTCCCGCCGCCCCCTCACGAGCCCCACCGCGAGTCCGGCCATCGCTGCCGGGAAGACCACGTCGAGCCCGAGGCGGCTCGGATCCGCGACTGCGCCGCCCAGCGTGGCGCCGACCAGCGTCATGAGGTTCCAGGGGACCCAGGTGGACGCGATCGCGCCGATCCAGTAGCCGACCTCGTCGGCGCCGCCGATCCGCTGGAAGTGCGCGATCGAGAGCGCGAAGGACTCGTCCGTGAGCACGTACGCCATGGCGGCGCGACGGCCCCGACCCCGGCCGCGCAGCCAGGGGGCAAGCGCGGCCGAGTAGAGCAGATGCCGGGCGTTGAGGAGCGCCGTGACCAGCACCACGCCCGGCCAGGCGAGGCCGCCCGAAACCAGCCCCACGGCGGCGAACTGGGATGCACCGGCAAACACCAGCACGCTCATCGCGACGGCCTCCACGGGGCTGAACCCGGCGTGGCGCGCGGCCAGCCCGTATACCAGCCCGAACCCGCCGGACGAGATCGCGATCCCGGCCGACTCCACCAGGAGTTGCCTGCGCGAGGCCGCCAGCGACGCCGAGGCAACGGACGGGAGCACCTGGGCCGACATGCGTGGGCTGACTGTAGGCGATCCGCGCGGGCCTCGTCCGCGCGGATCAGCCGGCGGCCAGCGGTGGGGCTCGGGGCCGCTCGTCCGCGCGGATCAGCCGGCGGCCAGCGGTGGGGCTCGGGGCCGCTCGTCCGCGCGGATCAGCCGGCGGCGGCGATCTCCACGGGCTCGTCGACCGCTCCGGGGATCGCCTGCCGCTCGAACTGCGTGCGGTACAGCTCGGCGTACGTCCCGTCGCGGGCGAGCAGGTCCGCGTGCGTGCCACGCTCGACGATCCGTCCGTCCACCACCACGAGGATCTGGTCCGCGTCGAGGATCGTCGACAGGCGGTGCGCGATCACGATCGACGTGCGACCGGCGAGCGCGCTCCGCAGCGCGAGCTGCAGCGCCGCCTCCGACTCGGAGTCGAGATGCGCGGTGGCCTCGTCCAGCACCACGATGTCCGGCGCCTTCAGCAGCAGGCGCGCGATGGCGATGCGCTGCTTCTCGCCCCCCGACAGCCGGTACCCGCGGTCACCGACCACCGTCTCCAGCCCGTCGGGGAGCGCCTGCACCAGCGGCAGGATCTGGGCGGCGCGCAGCGCGTCGAGCAGCTCCTGGTCCGACGCGTCGGGCTTGGCGTAGAGGAGGTTCGCCCGGATGGTGTCGTGGAAGAGGTGCGCGTCCTGGGTGACCACCCCGATGACGCGGTGCAGCGACTCGAGGCTCGCGTCGCGCACGTCGATGCCGTCGATGCGGACGGCGCCGGCGCGCACGTCGTAGAGGCGCGGGACGAGGTGGCTGATCGTGGTCTTGCCGGCACCCGAGGGGCCCACCAGCGCCACCAGCTCGCCGGGGCGCGCGGTGAACGAGACGTCATGCAGCACCTGGCTGGACGGCGCCTGGTCGAGGACCGCCACCGACTCGAGCGAGGCCAGGGACACCTCCTCGGCGGTCGGGTAGCTGAAGTCGACGTGGTCGAACTCGATGCTGGCCGGTCCGCGCGGGATCTCCACCGGGTCCGGGCGCTCGGCCACGAGCGGGCGCAGGTCCAGGACCTCGAAGATGCGGTCGAACGAGACGAGCGCGGTCATCACGTTGACCTGCACGTTGGACAGCGCGGTCAGGGGACCGTAGAGCCGGTTCAGGTACGCGGTCAGGGCAACCACGGTGCCGACCTGGAGCGCGCCGCTGGTCGCCAGGAGACCGCCCCACCCGTACACCAGCGCGGTGGCCAGCGAGGCGGTCAGCAGCAGCGAGGCCATGAAGACGGTCGTGTACATCGCCTGGGTGACCCCGATGTCGCGGACCCGCCCGGCCTTCTCCTCGAAGCTGCGGATCTCGCGCAGCGGCTGCCCGAAGAGCCGCACCAGGAGCGCGCCGGCGACGTTGAAGCGCTCCGTCATCATCGACGTCATGCGCGCGTTGAGGTTGTAGCTCTCCCGCGTGATCGCCTGGATGCGGCGGCCCACCCAGCGGGCCGGCAGCACGAAGATCGGGAAGAGCGCGAGCGCCAGCAGCGTGATCTGCCAGCTCAGCAGGAACATCGCGACCAGGGTGACCGCGACGCCGATCACGTTGCCCACCACCGACGAGAGCGTGTTGGTGAACGCGCTCTGGGCGTCGAGGACGTCGTTGTTGAGCCGGCTGACCAGCGCGCCGGTCTGCGTCCTGGTGAAGAACGCGACGGGCATCTGCTGGAAGTGGGCGAAGACCTTCGTCCGCATGTCGAAGATCAGCCCCTCGCCCACGCGCGCCGAGATCCAGCGCTCCGCCAGGGACAGCCCCGCGTCCAGCACGGCCAGGCCGGCCAGCAGGAGCGCCAGCTCCACGACGACGCCGGAGCGCTTGGGGAGGATCCCGTCGTCGATGATGGCCCGGTAGATGAGCGGGTTGGCTGCGCCGATCGCGGCGTCGACCACGATCAGCACCAGGAAGACGCCGAGCATGCGCCGGTACGGGGCCGCGAACCGGAAGATCCGGCCGATCAACCCCTCCGACAGCTGCTGGGAGCGCACGCTGTCGTCGCGGCGGAAGGAGCGCATGAGGTGCCAGCCGCCGCCGGCCATCCCCCCCATCATCCGGCCGTCTCCCGCGCGATACCGTCGCCGCCGGTCCAGTTCGCGACGCTGCCCCCGTCGCTCCGGGACGCGACGCTGCACCCGCCGGGCCGGCGCCGCCATGCATGGCGCATGGCCACTGGACGCATCCGCGAATCCTGCCCCATCACGCCCTGATCGTCAGGGACGGCTCCCGCGGCGCTCCGCCAGCACCGGCAGCTGCTCGGCGACCTCGGCATACGCGGTCCCGGCGCCCGTGGCGCCTTCGGGGGCCTGTCCCGGTGCCGGGGCGCTGTACTCGTCGTGCACGTACCGGCCACCGCGCATCCAGGAGGCCAAGGCGGCCACCACGGCCATGATCGCGGCGGCGACGAACACGATCGCCAGACCCTGCTGCAGGGGCGTCGAGATCAGCTGCGGGAAGAACGCCTTGCCGGTGAGGACCGCCGCCCGCCCCGGGGGCAGCGCGTGCAGCACGGACGCGGGCAGCAGGCTGGCCATCGGGTTGTAGCCCAGGAGCGCCGCGAAGAGGCTGGCCACCGGCGGCAGGTGGGAGATCTGCGCGGCGACGGCGGCCGGCACGCCGTTCTGCGTGAGGCCGCGGTAGAGGGTGGCAGGAAGCGAGGCGGCCAGGCCGGCGATCATGAGCGAGAAGAAGACGCCGATCGAGAGGACCATCGCGGAGTTCTGGAACGTGGTGCGCATGCCCGCCGCCGCCCCGCGCTGCCGGGCCGGCACGCTGTTCATGATGCCGGCCATGTTCGGCGACATGAAGAGGCCGGCGCCCATGCCGCTGACCACCAGCAGGAGCGCGAAGGCCCAGTAGGGGAAATCCACGGGGAGCAGGGCGAGCCCCACGAACGACGCGGCCGCGACCAGCATCCCCCCGGTGGCGAACGGCCTGGCGCCGAACCGGTCGGACAGGATCCCGGAGAGCGGGCCGAAGAGGAGCGACCCCAGCGTGAGCGGGAGCATGTAGATGCCCGCCCAGAGCGGTGTGTCAGCGAAGTTGTACCCGTGAAGCGGGAGCCACACGCCCTGCAGCCAGATGACCAGCATGAAGGAGAGCCCGCCCCGGCCGAGCGAGGCCAGGAACCCCGCCAGGTTCCCCGCGCTGAACGCCCGGATGCGGAAGAGATCCAGGTCGAAGAGCGGCTGCTCGGAGCGGTGTTCGATCCAGAGGAAGGCGCCGAGCAGGACGAGGCCACCCGCGATCATGACGATCACGAAGGGGTTGCTCCAGCCCATGGTCTGGTTGCCGTACGGCTGGATGCCGTAGGTGATGCCGATCAGCAGCGCCGTCAGCCCCACGGCGAACGTCAGGTTGCCGGGCCAGTCGATGCGTGCGCGGCTGACCGTCCCGAGCTCCTCCAGGCGCAGGTAGGCCCAGATGGTGCCGGCGAGGCCGACCGGGACGCTGACGAAGAAGACCAGCCGCCAGTTGATCGCGGCCAGGATTCCCCCTGCCACCAGGCCGATGAACTGCCCGACCAGGAACGAGACGCCGTTGATGCCGAACGCGAGCCCGCGCTGCTGAGGCGGGAACGCGTCGGTCAGGATCGCCTGCGCGTTGGCGAAGAGGAAGGCGCCGCCGATGGCCTGGATGAAGCGCATCCCGATGATCCAGATGGCGCCCGCGGACCCGGTGAACGGCGTCGCGGCCAGCAGCAACGACCCGGCCGTGAAGATCGCGAACCCGGCGTTGTACATCCGGACCCGGCCGAACATGTCGCCCAGGCGGCCGAACGCCACCACCAGCACGGCGGTGACCAGCAGGTACCCCATCATGACCCAGAGCAGGTAGCTCGTGCTCCCCGGGTCGAGCGGGTTGAGCTTGATCCCGTTGAAGATCGCCGGCAGCGAGATGATGACGATCGACGCGTCGATCGCCGACATGAGCACGCCGAGCGTGGTGTTGGAGAGCGCGACCCAGCGATAGTTGGGGTCGTCCCGCCGGGATCGCCGGCGGCCTCCGGAGTCCGCGGGATCCGGGCCCGCGGCGGGACGCGAGCCCGCGCGCACGAGGACCGGCGCCGTGTCCGTGGGAGTATCGATCGTGTCGCCTGGCGTCACCTGGGGATTACCTCACATGGCCAGCCGTGGGTAGAGGCGTCCGGCGATGAGCAACAGCACCGCGAGCGCCAGGACCAGCACGCCGGCATCGAGCGGAACGGGAAAGGTGGCGGTGCCGCCGGAGACCATCAGGCTCCGCAGGGCATCCACCTGGTAGGTGAGTGGGTTGACCTTCGCCAGCACCTGGAGCCAGGTGGGCATGAGCGCGACGGGGTACACCGCGCTGCTGGCGAAGAAGAGGGGCATGGTGAGGACCTGGCCGATCCCCATGAACCGTTCGCGGGTGCGCACGAGGCAGGCGATCACCAGCGAGAACGTGGCGAACCCGGCCGCTCCGAGCACCAGCACCACCGCGACGCCCAGGATCTGCGGGATCCCGAGCTGGAGATGGACCCCGATGAGCGCGGCCACCACGTACACGACTGCCGCCTGCACCAGGGCCCGGAGGCCGCCAGCCAGCGCCTTGCCGGTCACCAGCGAGAGGCGGGACGCGGGGCTCACCAGGTACTTGTGCAGCACGCCCAGGTCGCGCTCCCAGATCACGGCGATCCCGAAGAAGATCGCCGAGAACAGGGCGCTCTGGGCGAGCACCCCCGGGGCCAGGAAGTCGATGTAGTCCAGGCGCCCGGTCGGGATCGCCCGGGCCCTGGCCAGCACCTCGCCGAAGACCAGCAGCCACAGGACGGGCTGGACCGCGCGGGTGAGGAGCTCGGTCGGATCGTGGGCCAGTTTCTGGAGCTCGGCCTCGGCCACGGTCCACGCGTCCAGGACGAAGCGCAGGACCGCCGGAGGCTCAGCCCAGGCGGCGGGCCGTGCGGCGCGTTCGAGCGACGTCACGATACGTTCCTCCCTCGTCCAGATCGCTGCCCGTGAAGTGGGTGAAGACGTCGTCCAGCGTCGCGCCGGGGCCGACCTCCGCGCCCAGCGAGGCGGGCGTGCCCAGGGCGACCAGCCTGCCCAGGTGCATGATCCCGACGCGCTGGCAGAGTGCCTCGGCCTCGTCCATGTAGTGCGTGGTCAGGAGGATCGTGGTCCCCTCGGCCTCCCGCAGACGGCGCACGTGTTCCCAGACGGCACGGCGGGCCGCAGGGTCGAGCCCCACCGTGGGCTCGTCCAGGAACAGGATCTCGGGCCGGTGCAGCATCGCCTGGGCGATCTCGAGTCGGCGGATCATGCCCCCGGAGAAGGTCCGCACCAGGTGGTCGCCCACGTCCGCGAGCCCCATGAACGCGAGCGACTCGTTGATGCGGTCGCGGCGAGCGTCGCCGGGGATGTGGTGCAGGCGGGCCGAGACCGCCAGGTTCTCGCGAGCGGTCAGGGTGCCGTCGGAGGAGAGCAGCTGCGGGACGTAGCCGATCGACCGGCGCACCAGCCGCTGCTGGGTTGCCACGTCGTATCCCGCGACCGTCGCGGAACCGCTGGTCGGCGGCAGCAGGGTGATGAGCATCTTGATGGTGGTGGTCTTGCCGGCGCCGTTCGGGCCGAGGAGCCCAAAGACCTCTCCCGCTCGGACCTCGAGCGAGAGCGCGTCCACCGCCGTCACGCTGCCGAACCGGCGTGTCAGCTCGTGCGTCTGGATTGCCTGGGGCATCGAATCCTCTGTCCGGCCGCCATTCCTGCGGCCCCCTAACACTTAGGAGGCCTAATAGTCTATCATCGCGTCATGTCTTCGTCCACGGTGGGTGGATCGGCACGGGCGTCGTCCGGTTCGACGACCGGTGTCGTCGAACCGCGTCCCGGCCCGGGCGCTCCCGTGGAGGCACCGGGCCCGGACGCTGCCGCCGCCGCGATCCTGGAGGACGTCCCGCTCGTGATGCGGGCCATCCGCGCCAGGATGCGCGAGGGCCGGCCTGCCGGCATGTCGGTCGCGCAGTTCCGCGCGCTCCTCCAGATACGGCGCAACCCGGGCAGCGGATTGTCCGAGATCGCCGAACACCTCGGGACCTCCGTTCCGGCGGCCTCCGAGCTGGTCAGCCGCCTGGTCCGGGAGGATCTCGTGCGCCGCGAGACGGACCCCCACGAGCGGCGGCGGATCAGGCTCACCCTGAGCCCCGCCGGGTCGGGTCAGCTGGACCTCGCGCAGCGGGCGGCCATGACATGGCTCCGGAGCCTGGTCTCCGGGTTGTCGCCGGAGCGCCAGCACGCGATCGTGCAGGCCCTGGCGGACCTGCGTTCGCTGGTCGAGCCCGCGGAGCTCACCGAGCCAGCTGAGCCAGCCGGCCCTGTCGAGTCCGCCGGCCCAGCCGAGCCGGCCGGCCCTGTCGAGTCCGCCGGCCCAGCCGAGCCAGCCGGCCCTGTCGAGTCCGCCGGTCCCGCCGACCACGCCGACCCGTCCCCCGCCGGGCCCATCGACCGCGTGGTCGCGACAATCGGCCGCCGGTGATGGGCCGGCCGGACCTTCAGCCCAGCGTCGCCCCGGACGAGCATCAGCCCGGACACGGCCCCCGATGGCCGTTCCGCCGCCGAGGGGATCTGCACTCCCCAGGGGAGGGTGTCATGCCGACGCAGCCGTCCACCCCGCCCGAGGCGCCGCCGCTGGACGACGACGCTGCTGCCGCGGTGCTCGCACTCGCCCGCGAGGCGGTGGAGGCCGCGGTCCGGCGGAAGCCGGCGCCCGTCGTGGATGCCGACCGTCTGCCCCCCGTCCTGCGCGCGCCCGC
>JAKAHX010000065.1 GCA_021814735.1 Chloroflexota bacterium
CGGGACGGTACGCGACGAGCACGGCCAGCGTCGCCGCGCCCCACGCGAGGGCGGCGACAGCCGCGAGGAGACGGAGCCGCAGGGAGCGCACGCGCACGGCGCCAGTGTACGGTCGGCTAGCATGAGCCCCATGCCCACGACGTTCACGCGCCCGATCCTCACGCCCGCCGCGCAGGCGGGGGTACGTCCGTCCTCGCCGCTGGTGAGCCTCACCACGGATTTCGGCGAACGCGATCCCTCCCCGGCGATCTGCCGCGGCGTGGTCCTCTCGATCGCACCCGACGTCCGCCTCCTGGACGTCAGCCACGAGATCGCCAAGTACTCGATCGCCGACGGCGCGCAGCTGCTCTGGTGCGTGCTGCCGTACCTGCCGGTCGGGGTGCACGTCGCGGTCGTCGATCCCGGTGTCGGGACGCCCCGCCTGCCGATCGGGATCCGCGTGGCCCGGGGCGACCTGCTGGTGGGGCCGGACAACGGGCTGCTGCTGCCCGTCGCCGAGCGGCTCGGCGGGATCGTCGCGGTCCATGCGCTGGAGAACCCCGCGTACCGGCTCCCCGAGGTCAGTGCCTCGTTCCACGGCCGTGACATCTTCGCGCCGGCCGGCGCGCACCTCGCGCTGGGCGTGCCGCTGGAGGATTTCGGGCCGGCCATCGACCCGGCCGAGCTCGCCCGTCTCCCGCTGCCACGGGCCGAGGTCCGCCCGGGCGCCCTGCACACCGCCGTCACGTACGTCGACACCTTCGGCAACGTCAAGCTGGCCGGGGAGCGCGCGGACCTGGAGGCGGCGCTGGGCTCCCTGGCGCCCGGGGACCCGCTGTTCGGGGTCGTCGAGGGTCCGGGGACGGGCGAGGAGCCGGCCCGGTCGGGCGATGCCGGCGGGCATGGCCCTGCGCGCGCCGACCGGCTCTCGTTCGGGTGGCAGACCACCTTCGGGTCCGTGCCGCCGGGGATGCCGCTCCTCTACGAGGACTCGTACGGGCGGCTCTGCCTCGCCATCAACCAGGGGGATGCTGGCACGGCGTTCGGTCTCGTGCCCGGGCATCGCCTCCTGATCCAGCGCGGCTGAGGGCCGGTCGGCGCCTCGCCAGCGGGCTGCCCGGGCCGTTCCCGCGGTCCCGCTGTCGGCTACACTCAGCACCCGGGGACGCGGCGCCGACCGCTCGGTCACCCGCGTGTGAGTGGCCCGCGTGTGAGTGGCAAGAGGAGGCGCACACCATGCATACCCGGATCAGGCTGGCAGCCATCCCGCTGGTCGCGCTGCTGCTCGCGGCCTGCGGTGCCGGCGCCACCCAGGCCCCGACCGTCGCACCGGTGCCTTCGGCCCCCGTCGCCTCGGCCCCGGCGGCGAGCGTCGCACCAGCGGCATCGTCGGCGCCCAGCGCCGCGCCCGCGTCGCCCGCGGCCAGCGCGGCGGGCAGCCCCGCCGCGGCCATCGCCCCGAGCTGCATGAAGGGCCAGGTCCAGACGCTGACCAGCGGCAAGCTCACGATCGGGACGGACAACCCGGCGTACCCGCCGTACTTCGAACCTGACGCGAGCGCGGCCCCGGCACCCTGGAAGCTGGGCGACCCCACCAACGGCCAGGGCTTCGAGAGTGCCGTCGCCTACGCGGTGGCCGGCAGGCTGGGATTCGGCACGAGCGACGTCACGTGGGTGGTGGTTCCGTTCGACAACTCGTACGCGCCGGGCAGCAAGCCGTTCGACTTCTACCTCGCCCAGGTGTCGTACACGCCGCAGCGCGCGCAGGCGGTGGACATGTCGGACGGCTACTACTACGTGGCCCAGTCGATCGTCGCGCTGAAGAGCAACCCCATCACCTCCGCGAAGACGATCTCCGAGCTCAGGAAGTACCGGCTCGGCGCCATGCAGGGCACCACCGCCTACGCCGCCATCAAGAGCGTGATCGCGCCCACCGCCCCGATCTCGGTCTACTCCTCCAATGACGCGGCGATCGAGGCGGTGAAGGCGAAGCAGATCGACGGCATCGTGACGGACCTGCCGACCGCCTTCTACATCACCGCCGCCCAGCTCGACAACAGCGTCATCGTCGGGCAGCTGCCGGTCACGCCGGGCCCGAACGCCGAGCACTTCAGCCTGGTGCTGGCAAAGGGCAGCCCGCTCACGACGTGCGTGAACCAGGCGATCGCATCGCTCAAGGCCGACGGCACGCTCGACCAGATCACCAAGGAGTGGCTGGCGGACAAGGCCAGCGCGCCCGTCCTGCAGCCGTGACCCGGGCGGCCTGGCGGCACGCGTGAGCGGATCCCGGGCCGAACCGGGCCCGCTCGAGAGCGGGGGGCCGGCGTCCCCGGCGATGCGCGGGTCACCCCTGTCTAGGCGGGGGATGGGCACCTCCGCGCTGCGCTCGACCGCAGTCGCGTTCGTCAGCACGGTCGTGTTCTTCGGCGCGGTCGGCTGGATCACGGTCCACGCGCCCAACTGGCCGGACGTCCAGCGCTCGTTCTTCAACGGCACCGTCTGGAACCAGTCGGTCCCGGACATCGTCCCGGCGTTCTGGGTCAACGTCCAGCTCTTCTGCATCGCGGAGGTCCTGATCCTGGTCCTCGCGCTGGTGCTCGCCGTGCTGCGGAGCCTGCCCGGCCCGGTGCTCTTCCCGCTGCGACTGCTGGCGACGGTCTACGCGGACGTCTTCCGGGCGGTCCCCGGCGTCCTGATCATCTACCTGCTCGGGTTCGGCATTCCGGGCCTGCAGATCCCGGGCGTGCCCACCGATCCGTTCTTCTATGCCGTCGTGGCGCTCACGCTCGTCTACTCGGCGTACGTCTCGGAGGTGTACCGGGCCGGGATCCAGTCGGTCCACCCGAGCCAGGAGGCCGCCGCCCGCTCGCTTGGCCTGACGCAGCTGCAGGCGCTCCGCTACGTGGTGCTCCCGCAGGCCGTCCGGCGGGTGATCCCGCCCCTGCTCAATGACTTCATCGGGCTGCAGAAGGACACCGTGCTCGTCTCCTACATCGGGGTCGTGGAGATCTTTCGGCAGTCGCAGATCGACCAGGCCGCGGCCTTCAACTTCACGCCCTACCTCGTGACCGCGCTCGTCTTCCTCGTCATCACGATCCCGCTTGCGCGACTGGTGGACGTCCTGATCGCGCGCGACCGGCGGCGCTTCCTCGCAGGCGCCCGGTGAACGTCCCGCCGAGGGGCGAGCCCGCCGCCACTCATGCGACCCCCTCGCTCCAGCCGGCCGGCCGGACCGAGCCCGCCCTTCGCGTGGAGGGTGTCTGGAAGTCGTTCGGGCAGGCCCGTGTCCTCCGCGGGATCGACCTCGAACTCGCAGAGCACGATGTCGTCTGCCTGATCGGCGCGTCCGGGTCGGGCAAGTCGACGCTGCTGCGCTGCATCAACCTCCTGGAGCCCGTGGATGCCGGCCGGATCGTCCTCCAGGGCGAGGAGATCACTGCGCCCGGGGCCGACGTGAACCGCGTCCGCCGTCGCCTCGGGATCGTGTTCCAGTCGTTCAATCTCTTTCCGCACATGAGCGTGCTGTCCAACGTGACGCTCGCCCCGCGCAAGGTGCTGCGACTGTCGCGGCGTGACGCCGAGGAACGCGCCACCGCCCTGCTCGGCCGGTTCGGGTTGGCGGACAAGCGCGACGATTTCCCCGACCGTCTGTCGGGCGGCCAGCAGCAGCGGGTGGCGATCGTGCGAGCGCTGGCGATGGAGCCCGACCTGCTGCTCCTCGACGAGATCACGAGCGCCCTCGATCCCGAGCTGGTGGCGGAGGTCCTGAACGTCATCCGGGAGCTCGCACGCGGCGGGATGACGATGCTGATCGCGACCCACGAGATGGGGTTCGCCCGGGACATCGCCACGCGGGTCTGCTTCCTCGATTCCGGCGTCATCCTCGAGCAGGGTCCGCCGGCGGAGATCTTCGGCCACCCGCGCGAGGCGCGTACCCGGCAGTTCCTGCAGCGGATCGTCGAAGCCGGCCGCCTGTAGCGCTCAGCCGGCCCCGGTCCTGCGTGCCACCTCGACGAAGGCGCCGAAGAGGCGCTCGAACGCGGGCGGGGTGGACTGCGTCCGTTCCGGGTGGAACTGGACGCCCATCACCCAGTGGCCGTCGGACGCCGCGATCGCCTCGACCAGCTCGCCGCCGGCGGCCGGGGCGAATGCCGCCGCCACCAGTCCCGGCGCCAGGTCGGCAGGCCGGACGCCCTGGTGGTGGAAGCTGTTGACCAGCCAGACTCCGCGTCCACCCGTGTCGTCGCGTGCCGGGGCGCCGCCGATGATCCGTTCGAGGGGGGAGCCCGCGGCGACCCACAGCTGGTGGAGACGCGGGGAGCCGTCCCCGTTCGCGTCGTGCCCGTCCACGTGCTGGACCAGCCGACCGCCCATGAAGACGTTGATCGCCTGGAGGCCGCGGCAGATCCCCAGCACGGGCGTGCCGCGCCGCGCGGCGGCGTGCCAGGCAGCCAGCTCGAGCTCGTCGCGCGGCCGGCTGATCGCCACCGCCCCGCGAGGTTCCTCGCCGTACAGTGCCGGGTCCAGGTCCGCGCCACCGCTGAGCAGGAGCCCGTCCATGGCGTCGAGCGCTGTCGCCAACTCGTCGGGCGCGCATGCCTCGTCGAGGCCGATCGGGTCGCCCCCGGCCCGTCGGACGGCGTCGAGGTACAGCTCGTTCTTGCGTCGCGCGGCCACGGGATCCCGTGACCGCCGGGGATCGGCCAGGGTGACCAGGACCCGCGGCCGCCGATGGCACACGTTCGTCGATGCGGGCAGGTCGACGTCGGTGCGGCGTGCGTCAGGCATGGCGGAGATGGTAGTCGCCTCCCCGCCACAGGGCCCCGGACCACGCCAGCGTGGCGGGGCCGGGACCGGGCGCGTCCGGAGACTCGCCGGCGGCCCGGGTGGGGCTCAGGATGCCAGCTCCACCGGTTCGTCCACGGGGGTGGGGGTCGTGAGGCGGAACTCGGCAGCCAGCGCCAGCCCGTCCTGGGCGGTCGAGATGCGGCCCCGTCCGCTCCGCTTGGACGCGTAGCAGGCGCGGTCCGCCGCCAGCAGCACCGAGTCCTGGCTGGCGCCGTCCTCGGGGAACGTCGCGATGCCGATGGAGCAACTCACGCCCCGGCTCCCGTCGGCGTTCCCGGCGGCCGCGATCGCCGTCCGCACCTTCTCGGCCACCGTGCGCGCTCCGCCGGCGTCGGTGCCCGGGAGGATCAGCGCGAACTCGTCGCCGCCGTACCGGGAGACCGTGTCGGAGTCACGGACCGAGCCACGCAGCCAGCCGGCGATCCGGCGCAGCAGGTCGTCGCCGGCCTGGTGCCCCCGCGCGTCGTTGACTGCCTTGAAGTCGTCGAGATCGACCATCAGCAGGCTGAACGGCTCTCCGCGGGCGACGGCCTGCGCCAGGTCCTGGTCGAAGGTGCCCTTGTTCTGCAGGCCAGTGAGCGCGTCCGTCTCCGCGCGGACCTCGACGGCGCGGTGCTCCTCGGCGTTCTGCAGCGCGATCGAGACCTGGGCCGCGAAGAGCTTGACGAGCTCGAACTCGTCCTCGCTGAACCGGTCGACGGCGCCCAGCCGCTCCAGGGCCAGCACGCCCGTGGGACCGCTCCGGCCCCGCAGCGGGACGGCGATCACGCTGCGCTCGAACGGCTCGGTCCCTTCCGGCGCCCGCACCCGGGGATCGCTCCGTCCGTCACGGATCAGCTGGGGCTCGTCGTGCTGCATCACCCAGGCGGCCAGCCCGCGATCGCCCCGGAGCGCTTCGGGCGCCAACCGGTCGGCGCCGGCACCCACCGCGACCAGGGTCCGCAGCGTCCCGTTGCTGGCGTCGAGCTCCGCGATCGCGAGGCTGTCGTGCCGGACCAGTGCGGCGAGGCCCTGGGCGATCTGGTCCAGCACCCGCCGCGGGTCGAGCGTGGTGAGGATCGACCCGGTGATCTGCAGCAGGACCTGCTGGCTCCGCAGCTGGTGCGCCAGCGCGGCGGACTGCGCGCGCAGCCGCTCGGTCGCGTCGGCGCTGGCCATGGCGTGCGCGGCGAAGCTCGCGTAGATCTCCAGCAGGCGCAGGTCGTCCTGGCTGAACTGGCGCAGGCCCAGCTTGGCGAGGACCAGGACCCCCAGGACCTCGTCCTCGTAGATCATGGGGGCGACCAGCATCGACTCCTCCAGGTCGGCGTCCGTTCCCGGGATCGTCAGCACCCGGGGGTCGTGCGCGGCGTCGTCGACGCGCTGCGCCGTGGCGTGCTGCGCCACCCAACCCGTGATGCCCTGGCCGATGCGCACCCGCAGCTGCTCGGGTGTCTCGTCCACGTACTCGCCGACCTGCCCGCGGACCGCCACGGCTACCAGTTCGCCACTCGGCAACAGCCGGTACACCCGCACGTTGTGGTAGTCGATGAGCTGGCGGAGCTCTGTCGCGATCGCGAGGCCGATCTCCCGGACGGTGCTGAGGCGGCTCAGGCGCACGCCGAGCTGCTGGATGGAGCGCAGCTGCGCGGCCCAGCGGGCCATCTGCGCGTACTGGTCGCGCAGCCGTTCGGTGGCATCCACGTTGGCCATCGCCTGTGCGGCGAGGCTGGCATAGATCTCCAGCAGCCGCAGGTCGTCCTCGGTGAACTGGCGCAGCCCGAGCTTGGACAGGACCAGGACACCGAGCACCTCGTCATCCAGGATCATGGGGGCCAGGAGCATCGACTCGTCCAGGCCCGGCTCCGTCCCCGGGATCGTCTCCGCGCGGGGATCGCGCGCGGCGTCGTGGACGAGCAGCGCCTGCCGGTGCTCGGCCACCCACCCGGTGAGCCCGTGTCCTATCGTCGTGCCCAGCTGCTCGGCGGTCTCGTCGACGTAGTCGCCGACGCGACCGCGCATCGAGACGGGCACGAGGTGCACCCGGTCGACCAGCCGGTACACCCGCACGTTGTGGTAGTCGATCAGCTCCTGGAGCTCGGTCGCGATGGCGGTGCCGACCTCCCGGATGGTCCCCAGCCGGCTCAGCCGGATCCCCAGCTGCTGGATCGACCGGAGCT
This sequence comes from Chloroflexota bacterium, assembly GCA_021814735.1. Classification (GTDB taxonomy): domain Bacteria; phylum Chloroflexota; class Limnocylindria; order Limnocylindrales; family CSP1-4; genus JAJYNJ01. Next base: position 6,987 of record JAKAHX010000065.1, read on the forward strand.
GGGCGGCCCAGGTGGCCATGCGCGCGTAGTCCCGGGCGATCCGGATCGGCCCGCCGACACGGAGGCCCACGAGGCGCAGGGTCTCCAGTTCGTCGGCGTGATGGACTCGCGGCCGATCGTAGTAGATGGCGATCGCGCCCAGCACCTCGCCGTCTGCCGCGAGCGGCGCGATGGTGACCGATTCGAACCCCTCGGCGCGCGCGAGCCGCTGCTGCTGGTCGTCGCCCGGCGCGCCGGGGCCCCGGCGGGAGACCACCACCACCCGGCCGCCATCGATCGCCGTCCGGGCCGGCGAGGAGGGCGCCCGGGCCTCGACCGCGGCCAGGTATCGTCGGGAGAGGCCGCGGGCGGCATGGGCGATGACGTCGCCGTCCGGCTCCCGGAGGAACACCGCGCCGCGATCGGCGTGGAAGTGCGCCATCACCCTGTCCACCAGGGCGTGCCCGATGATCTCCAGGTCGAGGGTCGCGGCGATGCCCGCGACCAGTTCGTCCGCGGTGGCGGTCCGGGGGTCCGCGTCCGCGAGCCGGGCGTCCGCGGGCCGTGGAGCCCCGGTCCAGGGCCCCCCGTCGCTGCCGCCGCCCGGCAGTGCCGTGCCGTGCCGCGTGCTTCGCGGTGGGTCGGCCGTCGGGGTGTCGGAGCTGTCGCGGTCGAGGAACGCCTCCAGCGCGGAGACGCGGTATCGGCGGTCGC
>JAKAHX010000066.1 GCA_021814735.1 Chloroflexota bacterium
GCAGCCCCCGCAGCTCGGGCCGGTCGCGCTGCTCCACCGAGGCGAAGAACGCGTCGAGGTCGACGTGCAGGATCGTGGCGCGCGCGGGCGCGTGCACCATGCCGCCCCGCCGCGCCGGGAGCGCCGCGGCCGCGTCGCGCAGGTCCGGGTCACGGGGCATGGCTGTCGGAACCCGGGGGCTGCGGCGTGCCCACAGCTCTCGCCACGGGAACACCGACGGTGCTGTCGAGCTGGAGGAGGACGGGCAGGGCGAGGACGAGGGGCGCAATGTCGGCGAAGTACGCGTACGTGGTCCAGCGGGCCGTCAGCAGGACCACGAGCGTCACGAGCACGCCGGCCGCGATTGCCGAGGAGAAGCGCTCGTAGCGGAGCGCGGCCCTCCAGCCGAGCCGATGCACCGTGAGCAGCAGGAACAGGCCGAGGGCGGCCAGGCAGGCGAAGTGCGCCGCGAGGGGAGCCGTGCCCGGGCCCGCCGAACCGCCGTCGCCCGACCACGCCTCGTCCATCGTCGGCGGGAGTGTATCGTCTGGCGCCATGCAGGGAACCGGCGAACCCCTTCATCCGTGGCCCACGCCAGCCGAGGTCGCGGCCCGGCTCGACCGTTCGGCTCTCGGGTCCGGATGGCGCGCGCTCTGGGCCTCGTCGTACTGGTCGACCGTCACGGTGACGGCGGTGACGCTGGCGATCTACCTCTTCACCGCCTCACGGGAGGCGACGGCCCTCGACTACTTCACCCGTCTCGCCGACGCGTTCCTGCACGGCCAGCTCTTCCTCACGGACCATCCGAGCTGGCTCTCGGAGCTGATCCCCCACGACGGCGTGTGCTACGTTCCGTACCCGCCCATGCCCGCGGTCCTGCTCATGCCGTTCGTCGCCGTCTTCGGGACGGGCTTCCCGCAGCAGGACGCCAGCTGCCTCTTCGGCGCCGCCGGCGTCGGCCTGGCCTGGCTGATGCTCGGGCGGTTCGGGCTCTCCACTCCGGTGCGCGCGCTGCTGACGGCCACCTTCGGCCTCGGCACCGACCTCTGGTACATCACCGTGACGGGAACCGCCTGGTACATCAGCCACGCCACCGCCGTCATGTTCGCGGTGGCCGCGGTCATCCTCGCACTCGACCGGCGCTGGCCCTGGCTGTGTGGGCTGCTGCTCGGGCTCGCCACCCTGGCCCGGTTGCCCGTCGGACTCGGGGCACCCTTCTATCTCGCCCTGCTGCTCGGGCTGGGCTGGCCGCCGCGGCTGCCGCGAGGGGCCTGGGAGGGCGCCATCCGCACCACCATCGCGTTCGCGGCGGGGCTGGCCGTCCCCATGGCGTTCTACGCGGTGTACAACCTGGCGCGCTGGGGCACACCGGTCGACCTCGGCTACACGAGCATCCCCGGGGTGCTCAAGGAGCCCTACTACCAGCAGGGAATCCTCTCGATCGCGTACATCCCGCGCCACCTGTACGCGATCTTCCTGCGCTCGTGGAACTTCGTGGATCACCCGCCGTGGCTGCAACCGTCCTGGTGGGGCCTCTCGCTCTTCCTCACCACCCCGCTGTTCGCCTGGCTGATCCGGGCGCGACGCAGTGACCCGCTGACGGCCTGGGCCGCGATCGGGATTGCGCTCACGCTGGTCCCGATCATCACCCACGGCAACATCGGCTTCACGCAGTTCGGGTACCGCTTCGCGCTCGACTTCCAGCCGCTCCTGTTCGTGGTGCTTGCACGGGTCTTCGCGGGCGGCATCTCGCGCGCAGCCGTCGTCGCCGCGGCCGCCTCCATTGCCATCAACGCGTACGCGGTCTGGGCGATCGCCACCGGGTTCGTGGCGTTCTGAGACTCCCGGGCGACGCGACCTGACGCCGCGCCCCGATGGTCAGCCCTTGGGCTCGACGACGACCGTCACCTCGGGGGTCATGCCGGCGTAGACCTTGACGGCCACCTTGTAGGTGCCCAGCGCCTTCAGCGGCTCCTCGAGTTCGATCTTGTGGCGATCGACGACGATGCCCCGGCGACCGAGCGCGTCCGCGATCTCCTTGGCGGTGATCGAGCCGTAGAGCTTGCCGCCCTCGCCCACCTTCACTCCCATCGTGAGCGTGGTGCTGTTGATGCGGTTGGCGGTGATCTCCGCCTCCTCGCGCTCGCGGCGGCGCTTCTCCTCGCGGCTGGCGATGTCATGCTGCCAGGCACGATAGGCACCCCCGGCAGCCGGGACCGCGAGGCTCCGCGGGATCAGGTAGTTGCGGGCGTACCCCTCGGTGACGTCCTTGAGCTCGCCGCTCTTGCCGAGCTTGTCGACGTCGGCGGTCAGGATGACCTTCACGCGTCCTCCATGCTGAGCCAGGCGCGCACGCGCCGGTCCATGCCGGCACGCCTGGCAACGGTGCCCACGGCCCGGGCCGCGGCCGGAATGCGGCCGACGACCCGCCGCACGGGGCCGGGAATCAGGCGCCGGACCTGCGCGCGATCGCGCTCGAATGCCTCGCGGTCGATCTCGAGGTCGGCCAGTGCCTCGTCCAGGACGTCCGACGGCAGGCCGTCGAGGAACGCCTCCAGCGCCAGCACCAGCACCACCACGTCGTCGATCGCTCCCAGGACCGGGATCGTCTCCGGGATCAGGTCCAGTGGCGAAGCCACGTAGCCGGCCGCCAGGCCCAGGATCGCCTTGCGCGCCAGCGGCACCCGGTCGTCCCGCAGCAGCGCGATCACCAAGCGCCCATAGGTCGGGGCTCGTGACGCGAGCGGCAGGAACGCCAGGTAGTTGAGCGTGCGCGCCAAGCTGGAGCGCCGGGGTCGGGAGCGGGCCATCGGGACGAGCAGTATACCGGGCCCACGATCGCGAGCGGCCGCTCGCTGCCGCGATGCGCACCGCGGCGCCGCCGGTCCCGTGCTCGCGGCACCCATCCTCTCTGCTGCCGGCCGCCCTCGCCGTCCAGCCGTCTTCATGCCGCCGCACGACCATCCTCCCGCCCGCCGGCCACGTCGCGCCACCGGCCACGTCGCGCCAGCGGCCACGCCCCGCCCACCGGCCACGTCGCGCCAGCGGCCACGCCCCGCCCACCGGCCACGTCGCGCCACCGGCCACGTCGCGCCACCTCCCGCTTGACATTCGAACAGGTGTTCTGTACTGTGCGGTCACAAGGAGGCGCCGGTGACGAAGCACGACGTGCTGCGCAAGCAGCGCATCATCGAGTACATCGCCGCGACGCTGCGCGTTCGGGGATACCCGCCTTCCGTGCGCGAGATCGCGCAGGCCGTGGACCTGGCCTCCACGTCCGCCGTGCACCACCACCTCGCGGTGCTGGAGCGCGAGGGCTACCTGGAGCGCGGCGCCACCCAGTCGCGCGCCCTTCGCCTCACACCGAGGGCCGCGCTCGCCGCCGGGCTCAGCTCGGAACTCGTGCCGCAGGTCCCGATGCAGGCCAGTCACTTCCTGCCCGTCGTGGGCGAGATCGCCGCCGGCGGGCCGATCGAGGCGTACCAGGAAGTCGGCGAGACCCTCGCCGTGCCGGACATGCTGGCCCCGAGCGGGGATGCCTATGTCCTGCGCGTGCGAGGAGACTCGATGATCGGGGCACACATCCAGGACGGCGACTTCGTGGTGATCCGGCCCCAGCAGACGGCACGGGACGGAGACATCGTGGTCGCCCAGGTGGAGGAGAACTCGGTCACCCTGAAGCAGTTCTACCGGGAGACCGGTCGGGTCCGGCTGCAGCCGGCCAACGATCGGTACGCCCCGCAGTTCTACGAGGACGTCCGGATCCAGGGCAAGCTCATCGGGGTCATCCGCCGCCTGGATTGACACGGGACCGGGGGACCGGTCCATCCACAGCGTCCACACCGGTCGTCCACAGGCCCGCTCAACCCGGGGACAGGTGTCGGCGACGTCCGCCACCTTCGTGGATACCCCACCAGGCCTGGGGGCGGACAATCGGCCGCGCCGACCACGCGAACGTCCCGGAGTTGCCGTGTCCATCGACCGCCTGCCGCCGCAATCCATCGAGGCCGAGCAGTCCGTGCTCGGCTCCCTCCTCATCGACCGGGACGCGGTCGTCGAGGTCGCCGACGTCCTCCGGGCCGAGGACTTCTACCGGGCCCATCACGGCGAGATCTACGCGGCGATCATCGAGCTCTACGAGCGCCGCGAGCCGGTGGACGTGGTGACGGTCGCCGAGGTGCTCGAGCGCAAGGGCGCGCTCGAGGCGGTCGGCGGCGCAGCGTACCTGACGAGCCTGATCAACCTGACGCCCACCGCGGTCAACGCGGGCTACTACGCGCGCATCGTCGAGCGCAAGGCAGTCCTGCGCAACCTCATCTCGGCCGCGGGACGCATCGCGGCGATCGGCTACGACGAGACGGCGGAGGTCTCCGAGGCAATCGACCGCGCGGAGAGCGAGCTGTTCGGCGTCAGCCAGCGCCGGGTCCAGGCCGGATTCAGCCCGCTGCGACAACTGCTGCACAGTGCGTACGACCGGCTGGACTACCTGCACCAGCACAAGGGCGAGATCAGCGGCGTCCGGACCGGGTTCGCGGACCTGGACGCGCTCACCACCGGCCTGCAGCGCTCCGACCTCATCGTCGTCGCCGCCCGTCCGTCGATCGGCAAGACGAGCCTGGCGCTCAACATCGCCGAGCACGCCGCCGTGCGGGACGGGAGGACGGTGGGGATCTTCAGCCTCGAGATGAGCAAGGAGCAGCTCGTGCTGCGACTGCTGAGCTCGGTGGCCAACATCGATTCGCAGCGCTTGCGCACCGGCTTCCTCGAGGAGATGGACTTCACGCGGCTGGCCCCGGCCATGAACGCGCTCGCGGAAGCCGCCGTGTACATCGACGACACGCCGAACATCAGCACCATGGAGCTGCGCACCAAGGCCCGTCGCCTGCAGGCGGAGGCCGGACTGGACCTGGTCGTGGTCGACTACCTGCAGCTGATGCAGTCGAGCGTCACCAGCCGTGATGCCAATCGCGTGCAGGAGGTCTCCGAGATCTCGCGCGGGCTCAAGGCCCTGGCGCGCGAGCTCCAGGTGCCGGTCGTGGCGCTCTCCCAGCTCTCCCGCCAGCCGGAGATGCGCGAGTCCAAGGAGCCGCGCCTGTCGGACCTGCGCGAGTCGGGCTCCATCGAGCAGGACGCGGACCTGGTCCTCTTCCTGTGGCGCGAGAAGGATCGAGCGGGGGATGACGGGGAGGGAGACGGCGAGGTCGTGAACCTCAAGCTCGCCAAGCACCGCAACGGCCCCACCGGCGAGGTCAAGCTGTGGTTCCGCAAGCGGCAGACGCGGTTCGTCTCGTACGCGGACTCGGAGCGGTACGCGGCCGACTACGCCTGATCCTCCCGCCGGCCGCGCGGCGCACCGTCGCCATTTCGGTGCCGTAACGTGCGGATATCGCAGCTCCCGGCCGCCCCGGGGCCCGTCTCCCGTTGCCACCCCGTTGACACCGCGCGTATATTCGCGCCGTTCCGAGCGACGGGCTGTCGCTCCTGCCGGGTGCGCGCCCCCACCTGTCACGACGAACGGCCGTGGCCGGGGCTCATCGCGTCCGCGCGTCACCCGTGGAGGAGGGCCAGCACAGCAGGTGTACCAGGATCGCACCCTTACCTGTCGCGATTGCGGAGTGGAGTTCGTCTTCTCCGCCGGCGAACAGGCATTCTTCGCCGCCAAGGGTCTGCAGAACGACCCGCAGCGGTGTCCAAGCTGCAGGCAGACGGCTCGCAACGCGCGGGCGGCGGGGGGACCGCGCGAGTACCACGCAGCGATCTGCGCGATGTGCGGTGGGCAGGCGATCGTCCCCTTCGCACCGCGCAACGACCGTCCCGTGTACTGCAGCTCCTGTTTCGACAAGGTTCGCGCGGCGGCCGGCACCACGGCCTGATCGTCGACGCCCGGTGGGCGTTGGCCGGGCGCATCCCGCGACCCTGAGGGGCCGGCTCTTGCAGCCGGCCCCCACCATGTCTCCTGTACGTCGCACGGCGACGCGTCGATCCTCAAGTGCCGCGTGGAGGCCGCAAGCGTGGGTGTGTTGATCGTCCGAGAGATGGTGGGAACCTCGCCGAGGTCGTGGAGCGACGCGGCCCGGCAGGCCGTGGCGACGGCGGCGAGGACCGTCCGCAACATCCGGATGGTGGAGGTCGTCCAGTCCACCGCACTGGTCGAGGACGGCCAGATCAAGGAGTACCGGGTGCAGCTCAAGATCCACTTCGAGTACGAGGGGTGATCGCGTCGACGCGCGCGTGGCAGGGGGTGCGCAGCTAAGCCGCAGCTGAGGATCCGTCCTCAGACTGGCCGGCATGCCCAGACGAGAAGCCCTCCGCGAGCCAGTCTCCGGCTCGACCACCGCCCCCGGTCGCGGGTTCCCGGCAGACGCCGAGCCCGCCCTGGAGTCGTGGAGCGTGCCGGTCGCGATGGGCCCCGGGATCCGCTGCGAAGCCACGCCGCGGACCGCTCAGCGGACCGTGGACCAGTACCCCATCTCCCGCGCCAAGGTCACGCCCCCGCCGCTCCACGAGGCGACACTGTCCCGAGACCGGCTGCTGGACTGGCTCGAGCGCCACGTCCACCGTCGGTGCGTGACGGTCGTGGCCGAGACCGGTTTCGGGAAGACCACGCTCCTGTCGGACTTCACCCGCCGCTCGCCTGTGCGGTGCCTGTGGTACCGGCTGGACGCCGGTGACCGAGATCCGATCTCGTTCCTGAACTACGTGGTCGCGGCCGCTCGGGAAGCCGTTCCCACCTTCGGTACGCGGACGCTGGCACTGCTCGGGGAGATGCTGGCATCGCGCCCGTCGACGGATCTCATCGTAGCCACGCTCATCGCCGAGCTGAACGCATTGGCGGACCGGTCCACCGTCCTGGTCCTTGACGACTACCACCTCGTCGACGAGGACCCTCGGGCGCGGGCGCTGGTGACCCGGCTGCTCGCCGAGGCACCGGACCGCATGACCTTCGTGCTGATCTCCCGCCGACCGGTCCGGCTGCCCGTCGGGCGACTGGTCGCGCGCGGCGAGGCCGCCCACCTGGGCGCGGATGACCTGCGCTTCTCGACGGACGAAACCGAACGGCTGTTCCGGGATGTCTACCACCTGCCACTGGAATCGGAGGTCCTGCGCCAGGTCGAGGAGCGCACAGAGGGCTGGGCTGCGAGCCTCCAACTGCTGCACTCGTCCATCCGCGGACGGTCAATGCGGGACGTGCGGGCCTTCGTGCATGCCATCAGCGGCGCGGAGGGTCCCTTGTACGACTACCTCGCCGAAGAGGTGATGGGCGATCTCTCGCCCGAGGTCCAGCGCTTCCTGACCTGCACCTGCATCCTCGATGACGTCCGGCCAGAGCTGGCGCAGGCCATCTTCGCGGCAGACGATCCGCCGCCGACTCCGGCCGATGTCGAGGCGTGGGCGCTGGTGGGGCAGCAAGCGGGGCTCATGTCCAGGCATTCGGCGCTGACCAGCGGCCGCGGGTACCACCCGCTCATGCGGGAGTTCCTCGAGCGGCGGCTCGTGTACCTGGTGACGCCGGAGGAACTGCGCGGCATGCACCTGCGCGTCGCGCGCACGGCCGAGGCCTCGGACTGGCTGGTCTCCTGCCGCCACTACATCAAGGCGGACCACGAGGAGGACGCGCTCCGAGTCCTGGTGGCCAACGCCGTGAAGGT
>JAKAHX010000067.1 GCA_021814735.1 Chloroflexota bacterium
CTCAGCCGACGGGTTCGGGGGTGCGCGCCGGCGGCAGCCCGAGCGCGCGACGCGCCGCGACCTCGTCGTCGACGGTGCAGGCGATCTGGACGAACTGGCCGTGGTGCCCCACCGTGAGGATCCCCGTCACGTTGACGCCGGCATCGGCCAGGCGCTCCGTGAAGGCCGCGATGCCCCCTGGTCGGTCCTCGACCTCGATCACCAGGGTGTCACCCTCGACGAAGGGGATGTCAAGGCTGCGCAGCGCCTCGCGCGTCGCCGCGTCGTCGTCGGTGGTGATGCGCGCGCACATGCGGTCGCCCGTGCTGGTGCCCACGACATGCTCGATGTTGATCCCACGAGCAGCGAGGGCACGGGTCACGTGGGCGAGCTCGCCGACGCGGTTCTCGAGTTGCATGACAAATGGCTGGCCCACCCGTGTCTCCTCGCTGCGCCACCGGTCTCGGCCGGATCGAGCAGCGATCATCCCGACCCTCTGTCAGCGGCCGCAAGGGTCCTGCGACATGTCCGGCCGGGGCCGGATGACGGGCGCCAGCACGGCAAACGGCGGCACGCCGGGCGATCAGCCGCGGCCCCGGGCGATCGGCGCCGGGCAACCGGCGGTGGCGCCGGGTAACCGGCGGTCGCACCGGGCGCCTGGCAGCGGCCCCGGTCAGCGGGCGGGGCGACGTGCGTCGAGCGCCATGCGCTGCAGGCCGAGGATCGTCAGCGCGTCGGTGATGCGGCCGTCGTGGCACATGGCGAGCGCCTCGTCGAAGTCGGCCCAGCGCAGCTCGAGTTGCTCGGTGCCCTCCGGCGAGGGCACGCCCTGCTCCAGGCCGCGGGCCAGCCACACGATCGAATCCTCGTCGGTGACCGAGTTGGACAGGTGCGCCCGCACCAGCTCGTCCCAGCTGCGGGCCGTGTAGCCGGTTTCCTCGGCCAGCTCGCGCCGCGCGGCCTCCAGCGGGTCCTCCTCCGGGCGGGCGCCGCCTTCCGGGATCTCCCAGGACCAGGCGCCCAGCGTGTACCGCCACTGGCCGACGAGCAGCACGCGTCCCGCCTCGTCCAGCGGAACCACGCCCACCGCGCGGTGCGCGAAGTGCACGATGCCGTAGATGCCGAGCGCACCGTCCGGCCGGATGACGTCGTCTTCCCAGACGGTGAGCCACGGGTTCCGATACGGCGTCCGGCGCGCCAGCTGCCGCCAGGGATTGATGCCGTGGTCCATGGGACGATCGTACGCGCATCCCCTACTGCCGGACCGCCCGCGGCCCCGGCAGCACCGCCATCGGACGGCGAACGGGGCGTACCGCCGGCAGGCGAGACCGGCGCCGGGCGCCGCCGGCAGGCGAGACGCGGGCTGCCCGCACCGCCGGAGCTGTGATGGATTCGACACATGGGGCCGCCAGACTGCCGTGCGAACGGCACGCCCGGGCGGGCACGCTTGGGCCAGCGTTCCGCCTGTCGGAACGACACGGGAGGGTCAGCGGGCGTGGAACAGCCGGTGACGTCGCTCGAACGATCCGATGATGGCTCGCTGTCGTCCGTCCGCAACGCGGCCCGGGTGCTCGGCGCGTTCACCCCTGCCGACCGCGACCTCGGCGTCACCGAGATCGCGATCCGTCTCGGCCTCGCGAAGAGCACGGTGCACCGCCTGCTCTCCACCCTCGTCGCGGAAGGGATGATGGAGCGGAGTGGGAACCGCGGCCGTTACCGGCTGGGAGTGCGCCTGTACGAACTGGGGACCATGGCACCGCTGCGCTCGGAGCTCCACGGCGCCGCCGTCGGCCCCATCGACGATCTCCTGGCGCGCACCGGCGAGAGCGTCCACGTCGCCGTGCTCCGCGGTGCGGACGTGGTGACGGTGGACCGGCGCGAATCGCCCGGGATGCTGCGTATGCTCGGCCGCATGGGGCACCGCCACCCCGCCCATGCGACGAGCGCGGGCAAGGTCCTCCTCGCCTACCTCTCGCTGGCCGAGCGGTCCGCCCTCCTCGACGGGCAGCCCCTGGAGGCACTCACGCCGCACACGATCAGCGACCGCGCGAGGCTCGAGGAGGAGCTTGCCAAGGTGCGTTCGCGCGGCTGGGCCGAATCCCTCCACGAGCACGAGATGGGCCTGGCGTCGGTGGCCGCCCCGATCCGCGATGCACGTGGCCGGGTCGTGGCGGCCGTCGGCGTGGCCGGGCCGAGCCCCCGGTTCGGCCGCGAGAACGTGCGGCGGCTCGCCGCGGAGACGACCCGGGCCGCCGACGCGATCTCGGCGCGGCTGGGCTTCCGGCCGCGGGATACCGATACGCGCGCCGGCCGCTAGAGCCGCAGCCGATCCAGGCGCACGTCCCCGCCGCCGGTCCAGGCGCCGATCCCGGCGGCGGCGCGCCGCGGCGCGTGTCACCGGCGGCCGGGGTCCGGCCCGGACCTGGCCCCGGATCGCGGCGTCGGCCCAACGGGGATCAGGCCCGGACCTAGCCCGGATCGCGGCGTCGGCCGAACGGGGATCCGGCCCGGACCTAGCCCCGGAACGCGGCGTCGGCCGAGGAGGCGGCGACCGCCTGGCCACGCGCCGTCTCGGGGGACGAACCCCCGGAGGCGCGACGGCTTCCCTCGACGTCCAGCACATAGCCGATCCCCTGGAACGTGGTGATCGGCCCCGGCTCGCCCGGCGCGGCGCCCAGCTTGCGGCGCACGCGGCTGATCCAGACGCGCAGGTACTGCAGGTCGTCCCGGTACTCCGGTCCCCACACCTTGGTCAGCAGCTCCGTGTGCAGGACCACCCGGCCGGCATTGGCGGCCAGGTGCTGCAGGAGCAGCCACTCCGTGCGCGAGAGGGAGACGATCTCCCCGTTGCGCGTCACCATGCGGCGCTCGAGGTCGATCTCGATGTCGCCCAGCCTGACCACGCCGGCGCCGGGCGAGCCGGCGGAGCGCCGCAGCACCGCGCGCACGCGGGCCGCCAGCTCGTCCGGGTGGAACGGCTTCGCCACGTAGTCGTCGGCGCCGAGATCCAGCCCCTTCGCCTTGTCGGCCGTGGAACCCTTGGCGGTCAACAGGATGACCGGCACCGGGCGCCATTCGCGGAGCTGTCGCATCACCTCGATCCCGTCCAGGTCCGGCATCACGATGTCGAGCAGGACGATGTCGGGGCGCACTTCCTCGGCTTTGCGCAGGGCCTCCTCGCCGCTGTTCGCGGTCACCACGCGGAACCCCTCGTCGTGCAGGGTGAGCGCGACCAGCTTGGTGATCCGTGGCTCATCGTCGGCGACGAGGACGAGCAGCTGATTGTTCATGCTTCCTCCTCGTTGAACACAGTCAGGTCGAACCCGAGCTCGGACCCGCCACCAGGGCGGGGACGGGCCCAGGCGTGGCCGCCCATGGCTTCCACCAGGCGGCGACAGACGAACAGCCCGATGCCCGCGCCCCCGTTCATCCGGGATGCGGTCACCGAGCGATCGACGAGATCGAAGACGTGGTCGGCCTCGTCCGCCGGGAACCCCGGGCCCTCGTCGAGGATCCGGAACTCCACGCGGTCGCCGACCTCGGCAATGCTCAGCAGCACTGTACCCCCGGGAGGGCCGTGCCTCGCGGCATTGGCCAGGAGGTTGCGCGCGGCCTGCTCGACGGAGATGCGCTCGGCCCGCACCGGCGGGAGCCCGGCGGGTATCTGCACCACGAAGCGCGTGCCGGGAGACCGGTTGCGCTCCGCGCGGACCAGCTCCGGCACGACCCGCTGGAGCAGCACCGGCTCGGTCGCCAGCGACCCAGGGGTGATGGACTCGTATCGGGCGAGCACCAGCAGGTCCTCGACCAGCCGGTACAGGCGGTCCGACTCGGCCGCGATGTCGCGGTAGACCTCCTGCCTGACCGCCGGGGCGAGCGAACCGCGGGCACCACCGAGCACCTTCGACCCGGCGTAGATGGTCGTGACCGGGGTCCGCAGCTCGTGCGACAGCACGCCGATGAACGCCTCGTGGGCGCGCCTGGTGGCGCGCGCGTCGGTGACGTCGCGGACCAGGAAGATGGTCGACCGGACCGGAGCACGCCCGGGCCCGGAGCCGCCGTCGGCCGCCACGGGGTACGACGCGAGCGAGAGCCACTGCCCTGGCCGGCTGCGGAGCTGCAGTTCCACCGGCCCCTGCGGGACGGGCGTGCCCGGGACCGGCGCGCAGGCGTCCGGGTCGTCCAGCGACGCCCGCACCTGGTCCCAGCACTCCAGCCGGTCACCGAGGAGCGCGCGGGCCGCAGGGTTGGCATGGCGGATGCCGCCGGTCGGATCACAGACCACCACGCCGTCGGCGAGGGCGTCGGTCATCGCGGTGAACTCGGCGGCGCGGGCCCGTTCCGCCTGGGTCAGCCGCCGGAGGCGCGCCTCCGATTCCGCCTGCCCGGTCACGTCCCGCGCGACGCAGACGATGCGTTCCGCGCCGACGCCGCGCCCGGCGTGCCGGAACGAGAGCTCCACCGGGATCAGCGAGCCGTCCCGCCGACGGAACAGCGTGCCCACCGTCCGGGACGGGAGCGAGCCGTCGAGAAGCGGCGCGAGCAGCGCGCGGTAGGCGCGCTCATCGTGGAGCGGCTGGAGATCGAGCGGCGTCATCCGCAGGAGCTCGTCGCGCGTGTACCCCACCTGCGCGGTCGCGCTCGCGTTGACCCCGGTGAACGCCAGGGTCGCCGCGTCGACCAGGAAGATCCCATCGGTGACGGCGTCGAGGACGGCCGCCAACTCGCCCTGGTCCGATCGACCGGGCGGGCCCCCGATGGAGGTCTGCGTGGCCACGGTCGCCCGCCCGGTCCCTGCCGGGGCGGCCTCCGCGCCAGCTGCTGTCGACATCGATGCTCCCGTGCTCGATTTCCTGCGGTCCGGCGCCGGGCACGGACGACGGCTCGACGGGGCACTGACCGCCGGCGAGCGTGTCCTATTGCGACACAGCGGCCGTCCCGTGGCCCCCCGGCACGGGTCCGGTTCCTGTTGCGAAACCGTTGCAGTCGGGCCGAGCGGCCCCCGCACCTATGCCCGCTCGGCGCTGGCGGCCTGCTCCTCGTCCTCGGCGAGCGCCCGGATCTCGGCACTCACCTCGCGGAGCCACTCCCGCACGCCGAGCAGGAACGGGATCACGGCCGCGGCCACGCTCCACGGCCCGAAGATGAGCCCGAGCGCTGCCATGGCCACGGCCACGCCGATCAGGAACGGCGCGATCGACCCGGTCGGGATCCGCCCACGCTCGTCCTCGAACGGCCGGTCCTCGCCCGGACGTTCGCTGGTGCCGACGAGGTCGGCGATGCGGGCCCCGATTCCCGCCTCCCGTGCGCGAGTGTCCGCTGCACCGCGGGACCGGCCGCGGCGCAGCGTGAAGACCAGCGAGAACGACGCCACGCCGAACCCGGCCAGCAGGACCGTCCCGATCGGGTCGTGGCTGAGGAACCAGTAGGCCGTGGCGACGACGGCCGCGAAGATGCAGCTGCGGATGAAGACGCGGGTCTCCTCGGGCACCGGTCAGCCCCCCTGCGCCGGCGGGGTCGATCCCATGCTGCCGGCGGGTGCCAGCGCGGCCATGCGGGCGTCGAAGACCGGCCGGTCAGAGCGGATCGGCGGGAGCCAGTCGAAGTTGTGTTCGGGCGGCGGGGACGTGGTGGCCCACTCGAGCGCGAACCCGCCCCACGGATCGTCGGGCGCCGTGGCCGGCTGGCGCAGGGCCGCGACGATCGCCACCAGGAACGGGATGGTGCCGAGCCCGAGCACGATCGCGCCGATGGTGGCCACGGTGTTGAGGTCGCTCCACCCGGTGGCCGGCGCATAGTCGGCGATCCGCCGGGGCATGCCGTCCAGGCCAAGCTGGTACATCGGCAGGAGCGTCAGCGGCGTCCCCACGACCCAGGCCAGGAAGTGCAGCCGGCCGAGCCGCTCGTCCAGGAACCGGCCGGTCATCTTGGGGAACCAGTAGTAGAACCCGGCGAAGGTCAGGAAGACCGTCCCGCCGATCAGCACGTTGTGGAAGTGGGCCACGATGAAGTAGGAGTCGTTGAACTGGAAGTCGAGCGGCGGCGAGGCGGCCATGACGCCGGAGATCCCGCCGATGGTGAACGTGTAGAGCATCCCGATGCAGAAGAGCATCGCGGTGGTGAGACGGATCTGGCCACGCCACATGGTGGCGATCCAGTTGAAGATCTTGACGCCGGTGGGCACCGCGATCAGGTAGGACATCACGCTGAAGAACGCGTCGTTCACCACGCCGGTGGTGAACATGTGGTGCGCCCAGACGGCCATCGAGAGGAAGGCGATGGAGAAGGTGGCGACCACGATCTGCCGGTAGCCGAAGATGGGACGCCGGCTGAAGACGGCCACGACCTCGCTCATGATCCCGAAGAACGGCAGGATGATGATGTAGACCTCGGGATGCCCGAAGAACCAGAAGAGGTCCTGCCAGATCACGGCGTCTCCGCCCTGCGCCGGCTGGAAGATGCTCCCGCCCAGGTGACGGTCGATGAAGAGCATCGCGAGCGCGGCGGTGAGCGGCGGGAACGCGAACAGGATCATGGCCGAGGTCACCAGCATGTTCCAGGTGAAGATCGGCATCCGGAACATGGTCATGCCGGGCGCCCGCTTGGTGAAGATCGTCGCGATGAAGTTCACCGCGCCGAAGATCCCAGAGAAGCCGACCATCCCGACCCCCAGGATCCAGAGGTCCATCCCGGTCCCCTGGGTGTAGGCGTCGGACAGCGGGACGTACGAGGTCCAGCCGTTCTGCGCCGCGCCGCCGGCGACCCCGAACCCGGAGACGACGATGATCCCTCCGAAGAGGAAGAACCAGTACGACAGCGCATTGAGCCGGGGGAACGCCATGTCCGCGGCCCCGATCTGCAGCGGGATGAAGTAGTTCCCGAACCCGATCGCCACGGGCGTGGCGAAGAACAGCAGCATCAGCGTGCCGTGGATCGTGAACAGCTGGTTGTAGTCCGAGGTCGTCATGAACTGGAGCCCCGGCGCAGCCAGTTCGGCGCGCATGAACTCCGCCATCAGCCCGGCCAGCAGGAAGAAGAAGATCGCGCTCCCCAGGTACATGAGCCCGATCTTCTTGTGGTCAGTGGTGGTGAGCCAGCCCAGCAGGTCCGCCCCGGCGCGGGGGCGCTCCACGGGACGGACGTCGGTCAGCGCGGTCATGGCACGCTCCCTGCAGACGGCGCGGACGATGGGGCCACCGGCGAGCTGCCCGCGGCGGGCGGCGGCGTGCCGGCGGACGGGGACCCGCCGGTGGCGGCGGGCGACGGCGAGCCGCCGGACGACGACCCCGATGCCCGCTGGGCGGCCAGCCAGGCCTGGAACTCCGGTGCCGGCATGGCCCGTACCACGAACGTCATCTGGTCGTGGTAGAGGCCGCAGTAGCGGGCGCACTGGCCGCTCCACGTGCCCGGCTGTTCGACGGTGAAGGCGAACCGGTTGGTGACCCCGGGAATGGCATCACGCTTGAACAGGAAATCCGGCACCCAGAAGGAGTGGATCACGTCGGCCGAGGTGAGCACGATCTCCGTGGTCTGCCCCGCCGGGAGGACGAGCTCCGGCGG
>JAKAHX010000068.1 GCA_021814735.1 Chloroflexota bacterium
GTAGGCCGTCGCGAGCACCGTGGAGCCGGGGGTCGCGGGCACGAAGCCCTCGGCTAGCTGCCCGCCCAGCGCGCGTGTGGCCACTTGTGTTCCCGCGGGGGTCACGACACGGACGCCGGAGCCGGTGGCCAGCGCGAGATCGCCATCAGCCAGCCACGCAAAGGGCGGGGTTCCCGCGCCGAGATCGCGGGGCATGACGGGCTCGACAGCGACCCCGCCGCCTCCCGAGGCTCGTAGCAGCCACACTCCCGGCACGACACCCAGCGCGTCCTTCACGCCCTTTGCGGGGAAGCAGTCGCAGGCGACCGTCGCGCCGTCGGGCGAGAACCGGGCGGAAAACAGCATGGCCAGCGAGGGATCGACCGCGCTGGTCCGGCCCGACCCCACATCGAGGATGCTGAGCGGCCCGGAAGGCGCGCTGGCGCCGTTGGACCAAGGGATCGCGGGCTGAACCAGAAGGAGCCTGGACCCGTGCCAGTCGAGCCCCACGCGGTCGTGGATGACCTGCCGGGCCCCGGTCGCGAGATCGACAACCGTGGTCGTGGTCCCGGCCACGATCGCCAAGTGAGCCACTCCATCACCGAGGAGGCTGCCCGTCCCCGTTCCCAGCTCCTGGCGTGTCCTGGAGGCAACATCGAGGACGACGAGCCGGGATCCGGCGCCGACCGAGAGGAGCGCGAGCCGCCTGGGTCCGACCCAGGCGATCGCGGTGCCCGTTGCATCCGCCACCCTCGCCCCGGACGAGTCGAGGACGCTGATGGTGCCTGCCGTCCCTGGAGGAGCACCGTCGGGCATGCCCAGGACCGCGAGGAATCGGCCGTCCACCGATGTCTCGAGGCTGACGATGCGTTCCCCGGCGGGGAGCCCGGGATCCAGGACCGGGCGGGCCGCGGATGGGGCGGGGGACGTTCTCGCCGACGGCGAGAGGGACGCGACCGGCGTGGCGATCGTCGCCTCGGGAGCCGAGCTCGGCCTCGTTGTGGCGAGGGCGAGGATGCCTGCCCCCACGACCACGAACGCCCCGATCGCTGTGGCTAAGGCGAGCGCGGTGCGGTGGATGCCCTCCGTCCAGCGCGCCCGCCCGATCGCGGCATGGACGCGCGCCGCGGGGTCAGCCTCGTGCAGGCCGGCGACGCGCGAGACGAGCGTCTGCTTGACGCGCTTCAGGAACTCCTCGTCATTCACGACCCGACCTCCCTGCGCAGGCGGGCGATCGCAAGGCGGAGCCGCGACCGTAGCGTCTCGCGGGGCGCATGCACGAGCTCGGTCACTTCGTCCACCGTGTAGCCGAGGACCGTATGGAGGGCGACCACGGCGCGCTGCTCCGCCGGGAGCCGGTCGAAGGCGGCGGCCAGGTCGATCGCATCTGGGCCGGGCATTCTCGATTGCGAGGGCAGGTCCTCGGCCAAGACGGCCGTTGCTCTGCCGCGACGGGCGCGCAGCGCCTCGTTCACCACGATCCGATGGAGCCAAGCGCCGACGTGTTCGGGATCGCGCAGGTCGCGCCGCGAGCGCCAGGCGCGCTCGATGGCGCTCTGCACGACGTCGTTGCCGCCGTGCCGGTTGCCCGTCAGGAGCGTGGCGAGCCGGAGGAGCTCGTCGTAGCGCGCGACAAGCTCGGCCTCGAGGTCCTCGTCCGCGAGGGTCACCGCACTCCTCTCGGGGAGAGCACCCTTGCCGCTGCGATGTGTCCCGGTTGCCACGACCTCCATGCCACAAGAGACCTTCGCGCCGCCCGCAACGGGTCACTTCCTCGCGAAATCAAGGTCCCGATCCCAAACGAGGGGACGGCCTGGGCCGTCCCCTCGTTGCCTTCCCGGGCGTCAATCGGTGGGGTGGATTGCCGACACGAGCTCACCCGTCTGATCCACGTAGACGGGGCCGGCCGTCGTCGGGATGGTCCACAGCGGGTAGTACGGAGACATCGTTGCCACAACGGGGAGGTAAGGTCGCCCATGCAGCTCGTCGTCGTCTTGCCGACCGACATCCGACCGACCTACCTGGTGCCGTCCACACCTGTACTGACCGTGGCGGCCTCTGGTACGGCTGCGGAGGAGGGGCGGTTCGTGAGCAGAGTGAGGATGGTGGAGCTACGGGGACTCGAACCCCGGACCCCCTGCATGCCATGCAGGTGCTCTCCCAGCTGAGCTATAGCCCCATCAGAGCCGCGCCAGTGTAGCACGCGCCGCCCCACGATCGGACGGCGCTGCCCCGGTGACACATTTGTCGCCGGCCCTCGATGGCCGGTGTGCCGGGCCCTGGTGGCGCGGGTGCCGTGCCCCCTCCCGCCGCGGTGGCCCGCACGCGCGGTGTCGTGCTGCCCGGACACGCCGCCCAGGTTCCCGGGCCTCCTTCCGCCGGGGCCGTCGGCAGGCTCCCGGGCCCGATCGTGGGACCATGGGCGCACGCATCACACATGCCGATCCCACGCGGGCGGCGCGACGCGGCGCCCGTTCGACACGGAGGTCCCGCTCCATGGTCTTCGCACGGTTCCTGCATCCTTCGCTGGCCCCGCGCCCGGACGCCCCGGTCGGGGATACCGAGGCGGTCCGCCGCATCGTCGCGCAGCTCGAGTCGCTGCCCCCGGACCGCGCGGCCCATCTCGCCGGCTTCGCCTACATCCTGGCCCGCGTGGTGGCTGCCGACAGCACGGCTGACCCGGCCGAGGTCCACGAGCTGGAGTCCCTGGTGGCGGACTTCGGCGGGGTTCCCGAGGCGCTCGCGGTGGTCGTCGTCGAGATCGCGCGGAGCCAGGCGCGGCTCATCGGGGCGACCGAGGACTTCCTGGTCACGCGGCGCTTCCGGGAGATCTCCACGTCCGAGGAGCGGGAGCGGCTGCTGCACTGCCTCTTCGCCGTGGCGTCGCCCGGGGATCGCGCCATCAGCGCGGCCCAGAACGCGGTGATCCACCAGGTCGCGGACGAGCTCGGGTTCACCCTGGACGAGCTGAACGAGGTCCGCCGCGGGTACGCCGACCACCTCGCCGTGGTGCGCTACGCGCGCCAGGCCGCCCAGGGCAACTGAACGGGCCGCCACGCCGCCGACACTGCAGGCCCGCCGCTCCGCCCTACCACCGCCGGCCCCGGGCGCTGCCGCTCCGCAAGCCGCCGGCCGGCGGTGCGATACTCGCCGCATGGCCCGGTCCGCCTCACGTCCACCGCAGCCTGCCCTGGTGGCGCGGGAAGCGTCCGGCGTGCCGTACCTGCTGCGCCGCTCGGAGCGGGCGCGCCGCCTCCGGCTCTCCCTCGACGACGACGGCCATGCCCTGGTCACGCTCCCCTCCCGCGCCTCGGTGCGTGACGCCGACGCCTTCGTCGCGTTGCGCCGCGACTGGATCGCGCGGCAGCTGCGGCGGTACGCGGCCGAGCGGGCATGCCTCGACTCGCGCGGGCCGCTGCGCGACGGCGCGACCTTCGTCCTGTCCGGACAGCCCCATCGCCTCGAGGAGCGGGTGACATCCCGCGCACGGACGACGATCGAGCACGACGACTCGATCGTCCCGACCATCCGGGTCCTGCGCGCGCCGTCCGATGCGCGTCCGCTCGCAGTGGTCCTCGAGCGGTGGCTGCGGCGCGAGGCCCGTGCCGTGGTGGAGCGTCGGGTCGCCGCCCGCGCGCCACAGGTGGGGGTGGCGCCTGCGGCTCTCTCGATCCGTGACCAGCGCAGCCGCTGGGGGAGCGCGTCGCGCGCGGGACGACTCTCGTTCTCGTGGCGGTTGGTCCTCGCGCCCCCGGCCGTCCTCGACTACGTCGTGGTGCACGAGCTCGCCCATCTCGCCGTCTTCGGGCATCCGCCGGCATTCTGGTCGCTGGTCCGGTCGGTGGCGCCCGAGTCGGACGCGGCGCGCCGCTGGCTGCGCGCGCACGCACGGGAACTGCACTGGTCGCTGGGCTGACACGCGAACGCCGTCGGCGGGACGCTGGGCCCGGACTGGTGCGCCCGGACCGCGAGGCGGCGGGACGCTGGGCCCGGACTGGTGCGCCCGGACCGCGAGGCGGCGGGACGCTGGGCCCGGACTGGTGCGCCCGAACCGCGAGGTGGCGGGACGCGGCGCGACCGGTCAGCGCTGCCGGTGGTAGATCCGGTACGCGTGGCGGAAGCGGGCGCCGTCGATCCGCGTCAGGATGGCGGCCGCGGCGGGCTCGCCGAACTCCATGGCAAGGACGCGGCCCAGAGCCTTGCGCGAGGGTGCCCGCCATTCACTCATGACCGTCGTGCCGGTGAAGCCGTGCGCGGACCAGAACTGGTCGAGTCGATCCGCGAGCGCGAGATCGTCGGGCCCGAAGTCCCGCAGGAAAGTCGCGAAGTCCCCTTCCCGCAGGTCGTTGTCCACGATCACGATCCGGCCACCCGGTCGCACGATCCGCAGGGCCTCCGCGATCCCCGGCTCGCAACTCCGCACCCGCTCGCTGGCCGGCCCGAAGAAGTAGGCGAGCCGCGAATGCAGGATGTCCACGGACTCGCCTGGCAGCGGGATCGCCTCCGCGCCGGCAGCCAGGACGCTGATCCGCGCGGCGATCTCGTCGGGCTCGGCGGCGATGCGCCGGTGCAGCTGGGCCAGCATCCTCGGCGCCGGCTCGATCGCGAAGACGTGCGCGGCGCGCTGCGCGTAGCGGACGGCGTGGAAGCCCCCGCCCGCGCCGACGTCGGCCACCACCCGGCCGTCCATCGGCAGCAGGCGGTCCATGAACGCCTCGATCCGCCCATCCGGGTCCGCGATCCGGTTCTCCAGCTCGTAGGTGACCGCGTCGTGCGCGCCCGGGTAGTCGTAGACGAACGGCTCGGTGGGCAGCGCGGTGATGGGAAGCCCGGCCGTCACCGGCCGTACCGCCGTGCCCGCTGCTGGAACGTCCGCAGCGCGCGGAGGAAGTCGATTTCCCGGAACGCGGGCCAGTACGCGTCGCAGAAGTAGAACTCGCTGTGCGCGCTCTGCCAGGGCAGGAAGCCGGAGAGCCGTACCTCGCCGCTCGTCCGGATGATCAGGTCAGGATCGGGGCGCCCGGTCGTGTACAGGTGACGGGACAACTGCTCCGCGTCGATGCGTGCCGGCAAGTCATCGGGTGGCACGCCGGCGTTGACGAGGTCCCGCACCGTCTCGCAACAGGCGTCCACCAGCTCGTCGTGACCGCTGTAGGCGACCGCGAACGTCGCGAGCGGCCCGTCGCTGGTAGCGGTGGCTGCCTCCGCCACCTCGATCGCGGCACGTACCCGCTCGGGCAGGGTGTCCCGCCGCCCGATCACGCGCACCCGCATCGGCGCGGGCCGGCCCCGCCCTCGTCCGGCAAGGCCGGCCAGCCGCTCGGCCACGACGTCGAGGAGGGCCGCCAGTTCCTCGGGTGAGCGTTCCATGTTCTCGATCGAGAGGGCCCACAAGGTAACCTCGCCGATCCCCAGGGTGCGGCACCAGGCCATCACCTCGAGGATCTTGTCGGCACCTCGCCGGTGTCCCGCCGCGGGGTCCGCCAGCCCCTCCCGCTGCGCCCAGCGCCGGTTGCCGTCCATGATGATCGCCACGTGGCTCGGCCGGGGGCGCGCCATGACCTGCGCTCGCAGCCGATGGGCATAGACGCGGTAGACCGGCGCCAGCGCGAGCTGCCCGAACCAGTGCCGCGCCGAGCGGTAGAGGGTGCCCGCCCTGGCGCGGACGACCGATCCTGGTCCGGTTGCGGCCGACCAGGGCGCGCGCGCCGTGGGCGCGGGCACGGCCGCCGCGCCGCGCCGCTCCGGGCCCCCCGTCTCCATCCTGGCCGCGTCCATGGGCGGCATCATAACGGCGGCGTCTACGCCGCGGTGCCGGCTGGAGCCGCCGCTCCTGCCGGTCCCGGGCCCCACGCTGCCATCTCGACCCACGTCCGCTGGCGCAGGCGGGACACGCGCGCTAGTGTTCCCCCACACTCCCGCGCTTCCCAGCCTGGAGCGCGACAAGGGGGATGGTCCGTGAGCTCTGCGGAAACCCGGCCGGCAGCCGCCCGGCGTCCCGGCGACCGATGGCCCATCGGCAGGGGATCCGGTCTGCTCTTCGGGGCCGCGCTCGGCCTGGTCGCGGCGGTGGCGAAGCTCCCGGTGGACTTCGTCGCCGGGGGCGACGTCGGGCTGCTGCCGCTCGTGCTGGGGGTTGGGCTGGCCACGTGGTACGGCAACCGCGTGGCCGGGATCGCGGCGACGATCGGCTCGGCCGCGATGTACACGTACCTGGTCTCGGCCCAGCCCGGTTCGCCGGCGCTCGCTGCGCCCCAGCACTGGACGGGCGTGCTGCTGTACGTCGTCGTCGGCGTGGCGGCCGTGATCGTGGTCGCGGGCCTCCACGATGCCCGGGAACGCGAGGCCGCGACCGCGGCTGCCAGGGACGCGCTGAACCGCGCGCTGGCCGAGCGCGAGGACCGCCTCGCCGCCATGCTGGAGCGCGAGCGCCAGGCCAAGCGCCGCCGCGACGCCTTCATCGACATCGTGTCGCACGAGTTGCGGACCCCCATCACGCTCCTGGTCGGGTCGGCGCGGCTGCTGCGCCGTTCAGGCCGCGAGCTCGGGGAGGACGAGCGGGAGCTGGTCGGCGGGATCGAGGCCGGCGCGGAGCGCCTCGCGCGGCTGGTGGAGGACCTGGTGGTCCTGGTGCGCTCCGAGCGCGAGGCGATCCCGGCCGTCGACGAGCCGGTTCGCCTGCGCCCCGTGCTGGAGCGGGTCGTGGGGGCGGAGGCGGAGCTCTGGCCGGACGTCCCGTTCGAGCTGGTCGTCGACGATCCATTGCCGATCGTTCGGGGCGCCGAGGCCTACCTGGAGCAGGTCCTGGGCAACCTGCTCTCGAACGGGGCGAAGTACAACTCGGCGGGCGGGCGGGTCCAGGTGCTGGCATCCCGGGCTGCCGACGGCGGCGCGACGGTGCGGGTCCTCGACGACGGTCCGGGCATCGTCGAGGCGGAGGCGGATCGGCTCTTCGACCTGTTCTATCGGTCCGGCTCCACGGCGCGCAGCGCCAGCGGGAGCGGCATCGGCCTCTACGTCTGTCGGCGCCTGGTGGAGGCGATGGGGGGCGAGATCGGGGCCCGGCGGCGACCCGAGGGTGGCTCGGAGTTCTACGTGAACCTGCTGCCGTACGCCGTCGAGTCCGAGATCGAGGCGGAGGCCGAGGAGGGGTCGGAGGTCCTGCCGGTCTCCGAGCCGGGGCCTCGGGCGGCTGCCATGCGGGATCCGGTCAGACGCGACGCACCGGGCCGGGGTGAACCTGGTCGGGAAGTCGGCACGGCCGCCCGGGATGCGGCCACGGTGGGTGAGCCGGGGAGCTGATCCCCGTCACCGCCCCGGGATCGACCAGCGGCGGGGTTCGAGCGCGCCGAACAGGAGGGCGCGCACCGGCGCACGACGCCGAGCGCGGCCGAGCCAGCGGGGGTAACCGAACCGGTGAGGGGGAAGTGGTGG
>JAKAHX010000069.1 GCA_021814735.1 Chloroflexota bacterium
ACCGGGCGAACGGCTGGAACGCCGCGAAGACGGCCTCGATGACGTCCGGCCTGACCCCCCGCTCCGCGGCCTGCGGCACGAACTTGGCCATCATCTGCTGCAGGACGTCGTGCTTCTTCTTGCGGATTGCGTAGCCCAGGGTGTCCGCCTCGGGACCGCTGAAGCCCGCCAGCGCCTTCGCGGCCGCCATGATGTCTTCCTGGTAGACGAAGATCCCGTAGGTCTTGGAGAGATACGGCTCCAGGAGCGGGTGCAGGTAGGTGATGGGCTCCTCGCCGTGCTTGCGCCGGATGTAGGCAGGAATGTTGTCCATGGGGCCCGGGCGGTAGAGCGCCACCATCGCCGCCAGGTCGTACACAGACGTCGGACGCAGCTCCCGGATGTACCGGCGCATGCCCGCGGACTCGAGCTGGAAGACGCCGGTGGTCTCGCCGGACGCCAGCAGCTCGAAGGTCCGGGCGTCGTCGAGCGGAATGTGCTCGAGGTCGATCGTCACGCCGCGGTGCCGGCGGATCAGGTCGACCGCGTGGCGCAGGATCGTCAGGTTGGAGAGACCCAGGAAGTCGAACTTGAGGAGCCCGAGCGCGTCGACGCCGTGCATCTCGTACTGCGTCATCAGCGCCTCGGAGTTGGTGGCCTTCTGGAGCGGCATGATCTCGGTCAGCGGCTCCCGGCTGATCACCACCCCGGCGGCGTGCGTGGAGGCGTTGCGCGCCACGCCCTCGACCTGCTTGGCGAGGTCGATCAGGCGGTGGACCTGCGGATCCCCCTCGTACATGCCGCGCAGCTCGGGCGCCTGCTCGATGGCCTCCTCGAGCTTGATCCCGAGCTGGTTGGGAACCGCCTTGGCGATCCGGTCGACGTCGCCGTAGGGCATGCCGAGGACGCGCCCGACGTCCCGGATCGCCGCCCGCGCCAGCATGGTGCCGAAGGTGATGATCTGGGCCACCCGGTCCGCGCCGTACTTGCGCGTGACGTAGTTGATCACCTCGTCCCGGCGCGCGTCCTCGAAGTCGATGTCGATGTCGGGCATGGTCACGCGGTCGGGATTGAGGAAGCGCTCGAACGGCAGGTCGTACTGGATCGGGTCCACCGGCGTGATGCCCAGGGTATGGGTCACGATCGACCCGGGCGCGCTGCCCCGGCACGTGGTGGCGATCCCCTGCACGCGCGCGAAGCGGGTGAAGTCCGCGACGATCAGGAAGTACGCGGCGTACCCCATGCGGCAGATGACGTCCAGCTCGTAGTCGAGCCGGTCGTGGATCTCGCGGGTGACCACCGGGTACCGCTCGCGGAGTCCCCGCTCGCATTCGGCACGCAGCCAGCTCTCCACCGTGTGCCCTTCCGGCACCGGGAAGTCCGGGAGCCGCAGGTGCCCGAACGGCAGCTGCAGATCGACCATTTCCGCGACCCGCCGGGTGTTGCGGAGTGCCTCCGGCACGTGGCCGAAGGATGCCTCCATCTCCGCCGCGCTCTTGAGGTAGAACTCCTCACTCTCGAAGCGCATCCGGTTCGGGGTGTCCAGCGTCGACGCCGTGCCGATGCAGAGGAGCACGTCGTGCGCCTCCGCCTGCGAGCGCCGCACGTAGTGGAGATCGTTGGACGCCACGAGCCCGAGCCCCATCTCGGGCGCCAGTCGCAGGAGCTGCTCGTTCAGTCGCCGCTGGAGGGGGATCCCGTGGTCCTGCAGCTCGAGGAAGAAGTTCTCCTTCCCGAGGATGTCGCTGTAGAGGCCGGCAAGCCGCCGGGCGCTCTCCCAGTCGTCCACCTCGAGCGCCTTCGGGATCTCCCCGCCCAGGCAGGCGGACATCCCGATGAGACCCTCGGAGTAGCGCGCCAGGCGGTCGTGGTCGATGCGGGGCTTGTAGTAGTACCCCTCGAGGTGCGCGTCGGTGACCAGGCGGCACAGGTTCTGGTAGCCGGTCCAGTTCTTCGCGAGCAGCACCAGGTGGTACGGCTGCGCATCCGCCTTGCCCTCGCGGTCCGTCATCGAGCGGCGGGCGACGTACGTCTCGACCCCGATGATGGGCTTGATCCCTCGCTGGGTGGCGGCCTGGTAGAAGGCGACCGCTCCGTAGAGCGCGCCGTGGTCGGTGATCGCCAGCGAGTCGAACCCGAGCGCGGAGGCCTCCGAGACCAGGTCGTCGATGCGGCCCAGGCCGTCGAGCAGGCTGAACTCGGTGTGGACGTGGAGGTGGGTGAAGTCGTTGGGCGCGATGGTCATGGGCGCAGGAGCGCAGGGATCCCGGGCATGGGGGCAAGGATACGCGCCGGGCGCCGCGGCAGGAGCGGGTCGGGCCGCTCCACGCCGGGGCGCGGCCGGGGGCCACGCCCCAC
The DNA here is from genome assembly GCA_021814735.1 of Chloroflexota bacterium. Lineage (GTDB taxonomy): Bacteria > Chloroflexota > Limnocylindria > Limnocylindrales > CSP1-4 > JAJYNJ01. The sequence continues at coordinate 2,338 of JAKAHX010000069.1, forward strand.
CGCGGTCAGGGCCGGTGCGGTCCGGTCAGGCGCCGCCCTCGCCATGCGGGCCGTCCCCGGTGACTCCCGGAGAGCCCAGGGTCGCGGCGGCCTCCGCGATCTGCGCGGCCGTCGGGACTGCGCTCTCCACCGTGCCACCGGCCATCAGGAGGCCGACCCGCTCGCGGTCCGCGGTGGCGCTCGGCATCACCTCCACGATCCGCCCCTGGTAGATGACCGCGATCGTGTCGGAGAGCGAGAAGATCTCGTCGAGTTCGCTCGAGATCAGCAGGATCGCGAGCCCCTCGTCGCGCTTGCGGATCAGCTCCTGGTGGATGAACTCGGTCGCGCCAACGTCCAGGCCCCGGGTGGGCTCCGCTGCCACCATCACCTTGGGGTCCTCGGCAAGCTCGCGGGCGACGACCACCTTCTGCTGGTTGCCGCCGGACAGCGACGAGACCGGCGCCTCCGGGTTGGGCGGTCGGATGTCGAACTGGTGGATGAGGTCCTCCGCGCGCTGGTCGATCGCCGCGGAGTTGCGCTGCCCACGGACGGCAAACGGCGGACGGCTCTGCGAGCCCAGGATGAGGTTGTCCTTGATCTCGAAGGGGAGCACGAGGCCCCGCGCGTGACGGTCCTCGGGAATGTAGGCCAGGCCATTGGCCCGCCGCTCCGCCGCGGGCTGCGCTCCCACCTCCTTCCCCTGGAGGTAGATGTGTCCGGCCGTGATGGGGCGGAGACCGGCGATCACCTCGGCCAGCTCCAGCTGCCCGTTGCCGCTGACGCCCGCGATCCCCACGATCTCGCCCGCGCGCACCGCCAGGTCGATCCCGGCCAGCGCCGGGAGGCCGCGGTCCGAATCCGCCGTGACGCCCTCGAGCCTCAGCCGCTCTTCCCCGAGATGGGCTTCGTCGCGCTCGACGCGCAGGAGCACCTCGCGGCCGACCATGGCCCGCGCGATCTCGGGTGGCGACGTGCGCGCCGTCTCCAGCACGCCCGCGTTCCGTCCCTGGCGGAGCACGGTCACGCGCTCGGAGATCGCCATCACCTCGTTGAGCTTGTGGGTGATCAGGATGACCGTCTTGCCGCCCGCCACGAGGCCACGCAGGATCTCGAACAGCTCGTCGGTCTCCTGCGGCGTCAGGACCGCCGTGGGCTCGTCGAACACCAGCAGCCGCGACCCGCGGTAGAGGATCTTCAGGAGCTCGACCCGCTGCTGGATCCCCACCGGCAGCGTCTCCACCCGTGCGGTGGGATCGACGATGAGGCCGAAGCGCTCCGAGAGGTCCCGGACCTGGCGCACCGCGGCGGCGCGGTCGAGCACGATCCCGCCGGGCTCCTGCCCCAGGACCACGTTCTCTGCCACCGACATGACCGGGACGAGCTGGAAATGCTGGTGCACCATGCCGATGCCGGCCGCGATCGCGTCGCGCGGGCCCCGGATCCGGACCGGCTGCCCGTCGATCAGGATCTCGCCCTCGTCCGGATGGATGAGCCCGTAGAGGATGTTCATCAGCGTGGTCTTGCCCGCGCCGTTCTCCCCGACCACCGCGTGGATCTCGCGATCCTGGACCTCCAGGTTCACGTGGTCGTTCGCCAGCAGGGAGCCGAAGGCCTTGGTGATCCCCCGCATCTCCAGGTGCGGGGTCGCTGCGCCGTCCAGCCGCCCCCGCGGTCCGGGTGCCACGGCGGTCATTCGCCCACCTCGTACGGCACGCCGTCGGCAGCCGGGGCAACCGCCCGCCCCACGAAGCCCGCCAGCGCCACCACCGTCAGCACGTACGGCGTGGCGGCGACCAGCTGATCGGGGAACCCGGTGCCCTGCAGGTTGATGCCGAGCGACTGGCCGAAGCCGAAGAGCAGGCAGGCGAGAAACGCGCCGATCGGGTTCCACTTGCCGAAGATCATGGCCGCCAGCGCGATGAAGCCCGCGCCGCTGGTCATGTTGTCGCTGAAGGAGTGGGCCACGCTGAGGGACAGGTAGGCGCCGCCCAGGCCCGAGAGCAGGCCACTCAGGATCACGCAGAGGTAGCGGATCCGGTAGACCGAGATCCCCAGCGTGTCCGCCGCACGCGGATGCTCGCCCACGGCACGGATCCGGAGTCCGAGGCGCGTGCGGAAGAGGAACCACCACGCCAGGGGCACCGCGAGGATGGAGAGCCAGACCACGAGGTTCTGGTCGCCGATGACGGCACCGACGAAGGGGATGTCGTAGATCACCGGGATCTTGACGTCGGGCAGTGCCGGGATGTCCGAGGGCGTGCCGGTGGTCGCGAAGAACCGGAACATGAGGAAGCTGGTGAGGCCGAGCGCCAGCAGGTTGATCGCCATGCCGGAGACGATCTGGTTGGCCCGCAGGTGGATGGACGCCACGCCGTGGACGGCGGCAATGAGCCCGCCACACAGGACGGAGGACAGCGTCGCCAGCACGATGTCATGGGTGGCCGCCGCCACCAGCACCGAGAAGAAGGCACCGACCAGCATCATGCCTTCCATCGCGATGTTGACCACGCCCGACCGCTCCGAGATCACGCCCCCCAGGGCGGCAAGCGTCAGCGGGGCGGCGAATCGGAGCGTGCCCGCCCACAGGTCCGGACGGGCGAAGATGGACACGAGCGTGCCGATGGCGTCCATCAGGCCGGTGCCTCCACGAGTGCGCGCAGGCCGCCCCGTCGCAGGAGCCAGCGGATCAGCAGCTCGGCGCCCACGAAGAAGAGCACGAGCGCCTGCAGGATCTGGACCAGGAACCCCGAGATGTTGGCGTTGGCCTGCATGGCCACCGATCCGTGGATCATGGCTCCGTACAACAGGCCGGCCAGGAAGATGCCGATGGCGGAGTTCCTTCCAACCAGCGCGACGGCGATCGCCTCGTACCCATAGCCGGGGGAGAAGCTGTCGTAGAGCCGCATCTGGACCCACACGGGGACCATGCCGGCCAGGCCCGCGAACGCCCCGGCGATGACCATGGCCACGACCAGCCGGCGGGCCACGTTGATGCCGCCGTAGGCCGCCGCCTTCGGGTTGAACCCCACGGCACGGATCTCGTACCCGAGCGGGGTACGCCACAGGATCCACGCGAAGACCACCCCGGCCAGGATGGTCAGGAAGAGGCTCGCATTGAGCCGGGCATTGGGCAGGATCCACGAGGGCAGGATGATGGGGAACGCCGCCTGCGGCGGAATGGGCCCGGACTCCGGCGTCCCGTACGCGTTGGACGGGGTCATGGGACCCGCCTCGAGGAGCCAGTGGCTGATGTCGATGGCCACGTAGCTCAGCATCATCGTGGTGATGACCTCGTGCGCCCCGGTCTTGGCCTTGAGCCAGCCCGCGATCCCGGCCCAGGCACCACCGGCGATCATGGCCGCCACGATGCAGAGGATGATCAGCACGATGCCGGGCCAGTTCGGGAATGTCGTGGCAAGCCACGTGGACGCGATGGCGCCCATGTAGAGCTGGCCCTCGGCACCGATGTTGAACAGCCCGCACCGGAAGGCGAACGAGACCGCGTAGGCGGCCAGGATCAGCGGGATCGACGAGATGAAGGTCTCGGAGATGTCGAAGGGCGACCCGACCGCGCCGACGAGCATCTGCTGGTAGGCCGTGATCGGATTGGAGCCGCTGACGAGGACAACGACGCCGCCGACGATGATGGCGAGCACGACGGCGAGGACCGGGCCGATGCCCGAGGCGACAAGTTGCCGGAGCCGGCCCGCCGGCCTCTCGATCGGGAGCGTCGCGACAGTCACGTGAGGTCCTCAGGGGTGCAGATCGAGGCGGGTCCGCTGGACGGGCCCGCCTCGATCAAACGGTCTGGGATACCGACTACTTGGGGATGGTGGTGGGCGGGACGATGGCCCCGCTCTTGATCTGGTCCGCGATCTGCTGGACCTGCGCCACGATGTCGGCAGGAACCGCGCTGTTCGGCGGCGCGAAGCCCGTGGCGTCGTTCTGGAGCGAGAACTCGTTGTCCCCGCCCTTGAACTGCCCGTTCATCAGGTTCTGGATGGTCACGAAGACGGCGACGTTCACCTTCTTGATCGCGCTGGTGATGATCGTCGCCGGCGCGACGTAGTTCTGGTCGGCGTCGACGCCGATCCCGTACACGCCCTTGTCCACGGCCGCCTGCAGGTAGCCGAGGCCGCTGGCCCCCGCCACCTGGAAGAGGATGGTCGAGCCGCGGGAGATGTGGTTGAGCCCGATGCTCTTGCCGATCGTCTGGTCGGTGAAGGACTGCGAGTAGCCGCCGAGGATCGTGATGCTCGGGTCGGCCGCCTTGGCGCCCGCGATGTAGCCGGCGATGTAGCGGTCGACCGGCGGGATCGCCAGTCCACCCATGTAGCTGATGGTGTTCGACGTGGCCGCGCCAACCTTGTTCTTCTCCATCAGGCCGGCGAGGTATCCGACGGTGTAACCGGACTCCTGCTCCTTGAAGAAGAGATTCGCCACGTTGGGCAGGTTGACCGTGTTGCCCTTGGCGTCAGCCGGCGCGGTGTCGATGGCCGCGAAGTGGATGTTGGGGTACTGCTTCGCAACGGTGTAGACCGCGTTGGCCATCAGGAAGCCGACCGCGATGACGAGGTTGTCGCCCTTCTGGGCGAAGGTGGTCAGGTTCGGCACGTACTGCGACTGCTCGGACGACTGGATCACGTCGACCGTGGCGCCAAGCTGGCACTGTGCCTGCTGCAGACCCATGTAGGCGAGGTGGTTGAAGCTCTTGTCGTTCAGGCCGCCGACGTCGGTGACCAGGCCGACCTTGAAGTTCGGGTTGGGCGCGACGCAGCTGGCCGCCGCGCTGGCGCCCGGGCTCACGACCGCGGCCTGGCTTGCCGCCGGCGCAGCCGAGGCCGGCGCAGCCGAGGCCGGGGTGGAGGCCGCGGCAGCCGAGGCCGGGGCAGCGGCCGATGCCGGTGCTGCCGCCGAGGGAGCGGTGGTCGCGGCAGACGAGCATGCGCCGAACAGGATCGACGCCGTGATCGCCACGGCGAAGCCGACGCGTAACGTTCGCAACAGACTGATCCTCCTGCTACCGTCGGACGCGAGCCTGGACCCGCGTGGACCGACTCCCTCCGCGTCGCACGGCTCTCGC
>JAKAHX010000070.1:0-403 GCA_021814735.1 Chloroflexota bacterium
GCAGCTGCTCGAGGAGGATCATCTGCCCGATCCCCCGCAGGGTGAGCTCCGCCTTCCCCAGCTCGCGCAGCTCCGACCAGGACGTGCGCAGCTCGCGGCCAAGCGCGTCGGGCAGCGTCCGCAGCCAACCCTCGATCCGGAGATCGACGAACTCGCGCTTCTCCTCGATGGTGAGCTCCCGCGCGATGAGCAGCTTGGTCGCCTCCTCGGCGTCGACCATGGTCTGCAGCACGTTCCAGCGGTTGCCGGGCCGCTCGGCGCACAGCGCGACGAACTCGCTGGCGCCGGTCTGGCGCAGCAGTTCCTCCTCGCGCGTGGTGCGCGACTCATGCTCCTTGGTCTGGTCCCAGCTGTCCGCGTCCTCGGCCAGGAAGCGCAGGTAGAGCATCGCAAAGAGGCAGGT
>JAKAHX010000070.1:413-7297 GCA_021814735.1 Chloroflexota bacterium
GGGCCACCAGGTCGTCGCGCACGCGATCGTCGACCCACAGGGCCGCCGCGGCGCGCTGGGCACGTCGGGCAGTCTGCTCGGCGAACGCCGTGCCAAAGACGAGCGCCACCGACTCCCGGACGAAGCCCGGCAGCTCGCTCGCGATGATCTCGCGGTAGCCCGGCACGTGCCGGTCGAGGAGCACGGCCGCGCGCTTGTCGACCACCTCGAGATCGCTTACCACGGCCGGCAGGCCGAGCGTCTGGCAGGCGAGGTTGTAGACGATCGCGCGGGGCAGGGTCACCCCCTCGGGCCACGCGTCGCGCAGGTCGCGGTTGCTGGGCAGCTCGGCCTCCGCGCCCCACTCCTCCGGGTACTCCGGGATGGAGCGGCCGTAGTTGACCGACCCCGTGGCCCGGATCCGGACCCGCGTCTGGGGGACCAGGGACCCGAAGGGCGCCACCAGCGGCGCGATGCGGAGCAGCGTCTCGGTGTGCGCGCGCACGCCGGCACCCAGCAGTGCCAGGAGGGCGTCGCGTTCGGACGGGCCGATCGACGGGGCCCGACGCGCGCCGTCGGTGACCGCGGCCCGGAACTTCTCGGCCACCAGGGCCGCGGCCGCTGGATCGTCCGCGCGGATCCCCTGCAGGGTCACCCCGCCGGCCCGCGCGAACTGCCCGATGACGCCGTCGTGGGCGGGATCGAACCCGCCGCGGAACCCGGCCCGTCCGGCGCCCACGAGCAGCGTCACCCGCGGGGGCGGCGCGCCGTCGTCGATCGCCCGGGCGGCCAGCCGATGCTCGGCCTCGTCACGCCCGGCCACCGCCAGCGCGTAGGCGGCGTCGGTCGCGATCTTGCCGCTCTGCTCGGCCGTGTCGGACATGGCCAGGAAGACGCGCACCAGCGGGTCGCGCCCGTCGAAGCGCGTCGCAAAGCTGTCCGGCGTGGGCAGGCCCGCCAGGCCGCGGTTGCGCGCGAACGTCTGGTAGAGCGCGTCCAGGAGCTCGGGCAGGCTCGCCAGCGCGCCCACGTTCTCGACCAGCGGCACGAGGCGCACCCGCGCGGCCCGGTCGAGGAGCGCCTCGCGGCGCTCGAGCGGGATGCGTGCCGAGAGGAACGCGTCGATCCGGTCCGGTGCCCCCGAGAAGAGCCCGTGGAGCGCCTCCAGGTACAGGGCCCCGACCTTCACGAGCGCGCCGAGGTCCGAGGAGGCGTTGATCTGCGGGACGGTGATCTCGTAGATGGCGTTCTGCACCGGCTCGATCCCGAGCCGCTCGCACGCGAGCAGGAAGAGCAGGTTGGCACGCGCGACCGACGCGAGGATCCGGGAGATCTTCTCCTCGTCCGCCTCGAGCCAGGGGTTCGGGGCCCGGAACAGGAGGTGCCGGTCCTCGCCCGGGACCACGCCGCTGCGCAGCAGCGCGAGGACGACCTTCTCGGGCACCTCGAGCCAGTCGGGGCTGATCTGCCGTCCCTCGTAGTCGAGCAGCACCTCCGTGCAGGGGCCCAGCAGGTCGGCGATCGACTCCTCGTACTCGGCCCGGGCGTCGACAAGCGCATTCCACTCGAGGTGGGTGAGGGCGTCGTCCGCGGGGTCGGGTGCGCCGTCGAGGACGGAGGCGCGGGCACGCGCCAGCTGCTCCGCCCGGTGCCGGGTGGAGTCGGGATGCTTGGTCCCGGTCACGCGGATGCCATCGGCGGGCCGGCGCTCCAGGAAGGCGCGGCGCGCGGCCGCGACCGCGGCCGGCTCGAGCCCGTCGAGCGCGGGGTAGCCGTCCGCGGTGCAGGCGCACTCCCAGACCGCGTCCTCGACCCGCGTCGATGCCGGGCGGCGCGCACCTCCCGGGCCCGTCCCCTCGCGGCCCTTGCGCTCGAGCGCGGTGCGCACCCGGTCGATGAACACCGCCAGCTCGGAGACGTCCCGCGAACCGTACGAGAGCCGCTGCCAGGTCCCGTAGCGCGCCGCCTGGTTCCCGGCAAAGGCCGCGAAGGGGATCCCCCCGACGCCGGCCTCCAGCAGGAGCTCGAACGCGTCGATCGAATCGTGGACGACCGCGCGCTCGCGGATGCCGTTGCGCAGGCGCTGGAATGGCTCGCCCACGAGCCCGGGGAACGCCAGCGGCGCGTAGAACGTGCCCCCGTAGTCGGTCCGCTCCACGCCGAGGTGGGCGAGGCCGTCGGCCGCCGCCATCATGAAGTCGCGGCGGGCGCGCATGTACGGCGAGGGCCGGCGCAGCTCCGCGAGGGGGCTCTGCAGCGCGGCCAGCGCCCAGTCCTGGGCGAGGGTGGAGGGCGTGGCCACCAGCCAGGCCGAAAGATTCGCGACGATCTCGCGGGCCCGGATCCCGTCCGCGCGGATCTGGTCCGAGAGCACCACCCAGCAGGCACGCGCCCCGGTGGAGGCCCCGAACATGTCCATCTTCGAGAGGCCCGAGAGGGTGATCACCCAGTTGCGCCACTCGGGGTTCGCGAAGGCCGGGTTGACGAACTGGTCGAGGTAGTCGAGGCGCTGGTAGACGGAGTCGTACAGCACGTAGACGCGGTGCTCGGCGGCGATCCGGACCAGTTCCTCGACCAGCGCGCGGGGATAGACGCGGCCGGTCGGGTTGTGCGGGTTGTTCACGATGACGGACGAGACGCCGCCCGCGGCCAGGAGGTGCTCGAACTCCTCCGGATCGGGCAGGAACTCCGGGGGACGCGTCGGCAGCTCCACGATGTGCTTGCCGGCGCGCTCGATGAACCAGTCGTACTCCCAGCTGGGGCGCGGCACGACCACGCCGGAGCCGTCCGGGCCCAGCACCTCGAGCAGCATCGCGAGCCCGGAGCGGGTCCCGGGCGTGAAGACCACCTCGTCGGGCATGAACCGGACGTCGGAGGAGGGGTAGTCCCGGGTCCCGTCGCGGTTGATGAACTCGACGATCTCGCCCCGCACGTCGGTGCGTCCCACCGCGGGCCCATAGCTGTGCACCGTGTTGCGGGTGATGCGCTGGGCCGCCCGGACCACCTCCGGGTGGGGGGCGAAGTCCGCGTTCTTGTAGTCGCCCTGGGTCAGGTCGAGCGCGCCCTCCTCCTGGACGCGGCGGGTGAACGCGCGGACCAGGGGCTCGGGCGTGGCGAGCGCCCGCGAGGAGAGCCGGAACGCGGCCGGCGTGAGCGATCCGCCCGCGGCCTGGGCGGGCGGCGTGACGATCGACTGGGTATGGTTCGACATCGGCTGACTTCGCGCCTCCCGGGGGATTGCGCGGAATCTATCCCATTCGTCCGATCCGCTCCTTGCACGTCTCCGCCCGGGCGACCGGCCCCGGCGAGCCGCGTCGCGTCCCGGTGACGCCTCCGGGCAGGGCCCGGGCGTGTACCCTGCACGTGGGAGTGACAGGGAGGGATAGGGATGCGAAGGCTCGTCGCGATCGTCGTTGCGCTCGCCGCGCTGCTGGCGCTGCCCGCCGGCGCCGGCGCCATCACCAACGGGGTGCCGGACGGCGCCGGGCACCCCGAGGTCGGGGCGCTGCTCGCGCCCACCGCGTATGCGGACGGTACCTGGGCGACGTGCTCGGGGACGCTCATCTCGCCCACCGTGTTACTGACCGCGGCCCACTGCGACCAGGGCCTCCAGCGGGTGGCGGTGACCTTCGCCGCCACGTACGTCGCGGGCAAGAGCAAGGTCTACTGGGGCACCTGGCACGCCGACCCGGCCTACAACCAGTCCCAGAGCGATCCCCAGGACATGGCCGTGGTGGTGTTCGACAAGCCCGTCAGGGGCATCGCGCCCGCGCGCCTCCCGACGGCCGGCTCGCTCGACGCGCTCGCGCTCGGGGCGCCCATCACGGCCGTTGGCTACGGCGCCCAGGCGGTCAGCATCGACCAGGGCCCGGTCTTCCAGTACGCCGACGTGCGGTACGTCGCCACCGGCACGGTCACCGCGGTCAATCCCAGCTGGCTGCGCAACTCGATGAATCCCGCCCTCGGCAACGGCGGAACCTGCTACGGGGACTCCGGCGGCCCGAACTTCCTGGGGGCCGGGGTGAGCGAGACGAACATCCTGGCCGCCACGACCATCACGGGCGATTCCATGTGCCGGGCCACCAACGTCGATTACCGGCTCGACACGCCCTCCGCGCGCGCATTCCTGGGACAGTTCGTGTCGCTGCCCTGACCGGCACGGCAGTGGGTCCCGGGCACGGGACCTACCAGATCAGGCCGTCGTGGTCGGTCTCGGCCGCCAGCAGCGCGACCATCGTCGCCTGGGACACGGTGTAGACGCCCGCCGCATCGCCGGTGTTGTTGCAGCCCGGGCCGCAGGTGTCGACGTAGGTGTAGGTGCCCTGCGCGTTGTCGGCGCCGATGATCGTGATGCTGTGGTTCACGCCCAGCCTGTTCGACCAGTTGGCCAGGTGCGCGTGGCCGCTCGCCGTGATGACGTTGGCCACCACCGGCATGGGCAGTCCCTGGGCAGCCGGGTTCGTGCCGTCGAGGTCGGCCATGATGCCGGCCTGGATGTCCGAGGCCGTCAGGGTGCTGGTGTACGGCGTCCAGGCGTACGGGCCGGCGTCGCTCGCAGAGGTGTCGATGGTGAGCGTGCCGTTGCTCACGGTGGCGCCGCCGTTGATCACCCAGTTGAGCGCGTCGCGGATCCGGTTGACCGGCGTCCCGTCGTAGGGGTAGGCCTGGCTCCAGTCGATGATGCCCGGGTACGTCCACCCGCTGCCGTCGGACAACGGCCCGACGTTCTCAGCCAGGTACAGGATCGCGCCCCGCCCACTGCTGACGCTGTCGATGGCATCCCAGGTGGTAGTTGCCCGGATCGAGAGACTGCTGTTGGGCTCCGTGTAGGAAGCGCGCGGGATGCCGGTGACGAAGGCGTTGCCGTTGCCCGCGAACGCCGAGTTGGCCCGCCAGAACCCGAGCGTCACCGCGGTGGCTCCCGGGCCGCAGAAGTTCCAGTAGTTCGAGTCGCTGTATGCCTGGCCGGCGTCGTCGGTGCCGCTGCCCTGCGGCTCCCAGGGAGGCGCGCTGGGGTTCCACCACGGCGTCAGCTGCACCGCTCCTCCCGGCGGCGGCGTGGGCGACGGGCTGGGTGAGGGCTTGGGCCCGGGCTTGTGCCCGGCGTTGGCCACCGCGCCCCGGTCCGGACCCAGGATGGCCGAACTGGTCGCGTGGCCGGCGGACGGCGCGGGCGACGGCGCCGACGGTGACGGGGCCGCTGCCGCGGCCGAGGTCACGCCCGCGGCGACGATGACGATGGCACCGATGAGCGCCGGGATCCGCCTCACGGGCATGGACAACCCTCCTTGACGCAGGTATCCGCGACGGTACGCCCGTGATCGACCATCTGCACTACGCGGTCGGGTAGGGCCGAACCGCACGTCCTGGGCGTGAGCCCGCACGGTCCGCGCGCACCGGGGCGATGCGCCCGGCACGCTGCGCTCAGTTCCGCGGCTCCGTAGACGCGCGCTGGGCCTCCGGCGGGACGAGCGATGCCTCCCAGCGCTCGATGGCCTGGCGCAGGGGGGCGTCCATGACCTCCCAGAGCGTCACCTGCGCATCGTCCCAGTGCGGGTCGCTGCCGTCGTTGAGAGGCCCACGCCCGATCGTCTCGGGGTGCTCGTTCCAGGCGTACAGGCTCGCGGCGTCCTGCCACTCGGTGACGAACAGGGCGAGCTGCGACCCATCGGGCTCGACACGACGAGCGACGCGCACGTAGCGCAGGCCCGGGATCGTCTTGGCCCACGCCGAAACCTGGTCGGCCTGCTCGAGGAAGGCCGCCTCGCGTCCCGCGCGGACCCGGAGCGTCAGCAGGCGCAGGATCATCGCGGGCCCATGCTAGGCCCGGAGATGTTGCGGGGACATCACAGCCGCGGCGGCAGGAGGCGACGGAGACTGGGGCGAGCGTGCTCTCACTCGCTCGGCGACGCCGTCGCCGGACTCCCTGCGGCTCAGAGGTCGAGCGTGAGGTGGATGTCCTCGGGCTCCAGCTCGAACAGCTCGGGGAGCGGCTCGTCGGTCGGCTGGAAGCCGCGGCTCAGGTAGCAGCCCACGGCCGACTCCGACGGGGTGGCCGACACGTACAGCCGGCGTGCCCCGCCCTCACGCGCCAGGTGCTCGATGCCCGCCACGAGCGCGGAGGCGACGCCCCGCCGGCGATGGGCGCGATCGACGAACAGCGCCTCCAGCTGGTCGATACCCGGCCGTACTCCGCGACGCAGCGTCGCGATGCCGATCAGCCGCCCCGCCTCCCACGCGCCGAGCGCCGCACCATGCTCCGGGAGGAAGGCCCGCCAGCGCGCCTCGAATGCGCCCCAGCCTTCAGCCGAACGAGGCGGGCGGCTCCAGGTCTCGGGTCGCGCCGTGACCTGTCGGCCCGTCTGCACCAGCACCGTCGTGCCGTCCTCGGTGACGTCGATCTCCTGCGCGCGCCGCAGCTCCGCAAGCGCGAGGGGCCGGATCTCCATGCCGGGCATTCTCGCAGGCACGGTCGGACCGGTGGGCCCACGCGCGCACAGGCCGGCGGCGGCCCAGGGCTGCCGAAGGTGGCGCTCCTCCCCACGCTCACCCGAACCAGAGCTCGCCGTCCAGGTCGCCGACGGGTGGATCGAGGATCGCCAGGATCGTCTCCGGCGGCAGCTTTGTGCGCCGCGCGACGTGCGCGGCGAGTGCCTCCGGGTCGCCGGCGCAGCGGGCCAGGGCCCGTCGGTCCAGGCGCGGCCACACGACGAGCGCGCGTCGGACGAGCAGGGACTGCGCGATGCGGCGGCGCGGGCTCGAGGGGTGATGATCGACTGAGGCTGACGTCATGGCAGTGCTCCTCCCGGAGCGGAGAAGGTGCCCACGTCGCAGGACGCGAGGCCAATCGCGGCGAGCGTAGGCGCGCCATGGCTGCCAGTACAACCGCACTAGCGATCCAACTT
>JAKAHX010000071.1 GCA_021814735.1 Chloroflexota bacterium
GGCACGGGCGGATACCGGCTCTATGTCCGGGACCGCTCGGACCTCGCGCTGGTGCCGGCGCCCACACCCAGTCCCTCGCCCAGCTCGAGCCCCACCCCAAGTCCCACACCCAGTCCTACCCCCAGTGCCTCGCCCACCCCAAGCCCCACCCCGAGCCCCACCCCCAGTCCCTCGCCGACACCGAGCGCCAGCCCGTCCCCTGATCCTGTGACCGAGACCCAGTCGATCGGGTCGGCCCGGCGACTGCCCGTCGGCACGCGGGTGCGCGTCGAGGGTGTCGTAACCGCCGAATCTGGCGCGATCCTCGATCTGCGCACGGTCGCCGTCCAGGACGCGACCGGCGGCATCCTGCTGCTCCTCCCCTCGCGCGACGCGCCGATCCTGGCGCGTGGCGACGTCGTCGCGGCGACCGGGAAGCTGGCCTCCCGCTACGGCGCGCTCGAGGTGGCCGTCGCGGTTCCCTCGGACGTCGAGATCACCGGAACCGCCCCGCTGCCGATGCCGCGCGTGGTGACCGCGCGCGAACTCGGGGAGACCGTCGAGGGCTCGCTGGTCCGCTCTGCCGGGACGATCTCCCGGATCACCCGCGCCACGACCGGCGCCGCGACGATCGTGGCCGACGACGCGTCCGGGAGCTTCACGGTCTCCTGCTGGCGGCCGTGTGCCACGAACGCGAAGAAAGGGTTCTCCATCACGGTCACGGGCATCGCGGGGCAGCGTGCTTCGCGATCCGGCGCCGCCGACGGGTACCGCATCTGGCCTCGCGACACCGCCGACATCGTGGTGGCGGCCGCCACCGGCGCGGACCCGGGCCGCGACGACGACTCGGCCGGAGGGCTGGCCACCGACGGGGCCGGGAGTGTGACGACCGTGGCCCAGGCGACGTCGGCGCGGGGGCGCACCGTCACCGTGGAGGCCACCGTCACCACGGCGCCCGGCTTCATCGATCCTGATCCTCGCCGCGTGGTGGTCCAGGACGCGTCCGGCGGGATCCTCGTGCGCGTGCCCGCGGGCGCACCGACCGTGAAGGTGGGGGACCGACTCCGCCTGTCCGGTCGCGTCGGGACCTACGGGGGTGCTCCACAACTGGTGGCTGACGACCTCGCGGCCCTCGCCCACGACGGCGTGGCCACGCCGACGCCGCTCCTCCGCGCTCCTGCGGCGGCCGACGAATGGCGCCTCGTGCGGATCGACGGTCGCGTGCAGGCGGTCCATCGGTACGGGACCTCGTGGCGCGCCGAGATCCTGCTGCATACCGGCGCCGCCGTGCCGGTCCAGGGGACGAGCCGGAGCGGCGTCGCCTCGACGGCACTCGTGGAAGGCCGGGACGCGAGCGTGGTGGGCGTCATCCGTCGGCCCTCGACGGGCGCGATCGACCAGCGACTGGCGGTGCTCCCGCGCAGTCCCGCCGACGTGGCGCTGGGGCCGGGCACTCCCGCGTCCTCGCAGGGCGCGACCACGGCCGGGCACGCGGTCGCCGAGGGCGGTGCGCCGGGCACGTCCGCCGCCGGAGGCAGCGCCAGCACGGGTTCGTCCGGCGATGACACGTCCGCTGTGGCCCGCGACATCGACCTCGCCGACCTGGCCGCCCACGCGGGCGAGCTGGTGCGCGTCGGCGGGCTCGTGGCCGCTGTGCGGGTCGACGGGGTCACGCTCGACGATGGCACTGCGACCGGCGATCTCCGCTTTGAGGCCGACGCCGCGGCACTGCTCGGGTCCATCGGTGCTGGCGACGCGCTGAACGCTTCGGGGGTCGTCGAACGGCCGAGCGCCGGACCGCCGGTGGTGACCGTTCGCGACCCGGCCGCGGTGGCACGCGTGGGGCAGCTCGGCGAACGCATCCCACTCCTGTCGATGACCCGGTCCACGACACCGAACGACCCGGAGGGCGGTGCGGACCTGCGCGAGGTCTCGGAACTGCGGGTCGGACCGGTCGCGCTGGCCGTCCCGGCTGGCGTCCCCGCCGGCGCTCTCCTTGCGTGCCTGGTGCTGGTCGTGGCTGGGATGGTCGCCGCGGTGGTGCTGGTCCGGCACTGGTCCGCCGCGAGTCGAGAGCGATCGGGGCGTGGCATCGTCGCTCGGCTGTCCACGCTGCTGGCCACGCCCGTCGACTCCGACCGGCGATGACGCCCCGGTCGGCCCTGGCCGTGGCGGGTACGGTCACGCCCGCGGCCGGGCGGTACGTGCGCCGACGGGTTCGCCCCCAGCCGGCCCGCTCGCCGCGCTCGCCCCCGGCCCGCCCGCACGCCAGCCGCCCCGCTCGCCACCGGCCAGGCCTGGTCTGCGTTCGAGCCACGCAGCGGCGCCACGGCGGATCCGGATCGGAAGCGCAACGGCGAGGCCTGCACGATCGCTTGACGCTCGAGTTCCGCCTTCTCTATGCTCGGCCGAGCTCCGCGGTTCGTGCGGAGGCGGCATCGAGGAACCTTGACTTGCCGAACGCGGACGTTCGCGTTGCGCTGCCTGATTCCGGACGCCAGTACCACATCGCACGCGCCGCGGGGGAGCTCGCGGAGTACATCCTTCTCCCAGGCGACCCGGAGCGCATCGAACGCATCGCCGCCCGCTTCGACAGCGTCGAGAACATCGGCCGCCACCGCGAGTTCGCCAGCGTCACGGGCACCTACCGGGGCCTGCGCGTGTCCGCCGTATCGACCGGCATCGGCGCGGACAACGTGGAGATCGTGCTGGCCGAGATCCTCGCGATCACGTCGCATCCGGCATTCATCCGGGTGGGTTCGTGCGGCGTCCTCAAGGAGGAGATCGGCATCGGCGAGCTCGTCGTCACGACCGGGGCCGTGCGGCTGGAGGCCACCACGAAGTACTTCGTGCACGAGGGCTACCCGGCCGTGGCGGACTACGCGACGGTCGCGGCGCTTCTCGAGGCAGGGGCACGATGCGGCAAGCGGGTGCACACGGGTATCACGGCCACCGCGCCCGGTTTCTACGGGGCACAGGGCCGACCCATTCCGCAGCTTCCGATCCGCTACCCGGACCTGGCGGACGAGATGCGGCGCCAGGGCGTGGCGAACTTCGAGATGGAGGGCTCGGCGGTCCTGGTGCTCGCCGGGCTGGCCGGGTGCCGAGCGGGCGTGATCTGCACGGCCTACGCGCAGCGGTCGACGGGGAAGTTCCTGGAAGGGGAGGCGAGGGAGCGAGCGGAGTCTGACTGCATCGAGGTGGGCCTGGAGGCCCTCAAGGTCCTGTCCGAGATGGACCGCCAGGTCCGCGAGGCGGGCGCGTCCAGCTGGCGACCGGGACTCTGGTCCCCGGCACCCGCCAGCTGACCCTTCGAGTGACCGACGGTCGGGGGCATAGCCGCAGGCCGTCACCAGTGCCGGGACATCCGGCGAGAGGAGCAGGAGACGATGGCTGAGGCGTACTGCGTCAAGTGCAAGGCCAAGCGCGAGGTCAAGGACCCCGAGCAGGTCACCATGAAGAACGGCAAGCACGCCCTCAAGGGCAAGTGCCCCGTCTGCGGGACTGCCGTCTTCAAGATCGGCGGCTGACGGCCGACCGGCTCGCGATCCCGGCGAAGGCCCCGGCCCCGGGCCGGGGCCTTCGCATGCCCGGGGACATGCCGCCGGGGATGGTCTGGGCGCCGGGGCACGTTCGCAGTGCGCCCCCCGGCTCTCGCACAGGGGGCCGTCCGGGCCCTTTGGGCGCCGGAATCGCGTTGGTACAATGCCGCCAGTCCTGCCGCGTGTCTGCCAGGGGCTGCACGCCTGGGCTTCGCTGATCGTCACAGCGCGCCGTCACGGCGGCCGGGGCGCTCCTGCTCCGGTGCTGCCGGCTCGGCTCTTGTTCACCGGGGTTTCCGGACCCCTGGCTGCGCCACGCATGCGCCTGCGGCAGCAGGCGCGCACCAGAGAGGACTCGCACCATGACCGTTCGCGTCGGTATCAACGGGTTCGGCCGCATCGGCCGCCAGGCCCTCAAGGCAATCATCGAGCGCGCCCCGGAGCTCGAAGTTGTCGCCGTCAACGACATCGTGGACGTCGCGACCAATGCACTCCTCTTCAAGCACGATTCCACGTACGGGGCGTTCTCTGGCACGGTCGAGCACACCGACGACGCGATCGTGGTGAACGGGCGTGCCATCAAGAGCCTGATGGTCTCCAACCCGGCCGACCTTCCGTGGCGCGACCTGGGCGTCGACATCGTGATCGAGTCCACCGGCCGTTTCACGGACGCGGACAAGGCGCGGGCGCACATCGAGGCGGGGGCGGAGAAGGTGATCATCTCCGCGCCGGCCAAGAAGGAGGACGTCACCATCGTCCTCGGGGTCAACGAGGAGACCTACGACCCGGCGGCCCACACCATCATCAGCAACGCCAGCTGCACCACGAACTGCCTCGCCCCGGCCGCCAAGGTGCTCAACGACACGTTCGGCATCGAGCGCGGCCTGATGAACACCATCCACAGCTACACGAACGACCAGCGGATCCTGGACGTTGCCCACAAGGACCCCCGGCGCGCGCGGTCGGCGGGCCTCAACATCATCCCCACCACGACCGGTGCCGCGAAGGCGCTCTCCCTGGTGATCCCGGATCTCAAGGGGAAGCTCGACGGGTTCAGCCTGCGCGTCCCGACTCCCACCGTGAGCATCGTCGACCTGACCGTCGACCTGGCTCGCGAGGCGACCGTCCAGGAGATCAACGACGCCTTCCGGGCTGCCGAGGCGGGGCCGATGAAGGGGATCCTCGGGGTCAACGACGAGCCCCTCGTCTCGTCCGACTTCAAGGGGGACTCGCGCTCGTCGATCGTCGAGTCGTCCTACACGCTGGTCGTGGGCGGCCGCTTCGCAAAGGTGCTGGCCTGGTACGACAACGAGTGGGGGTACAGCTGCCGCGTCGCCGACCTGGCCAGGTTCGTCGCCGAGCGCCTGTAGCAGATCCGCCGTTCGCGGCGTCGCGAACGTTGCACCAACGGCGCAGGAAAGGACATCCATGGACAAGCAGACCGTCCGGGACTTCGATCCCAGCGGCCGGCGGGTGTTCGTGCGGGTGGACTTCAACGTCCCCCTCGAGGACGGGAAGGTCACCGACGACACGCGCATCCGTGCCGCGCTGCCCACCATCAAGTACCTGCTGGACAAGAACGCCATCGTCATCCTGGCGAGTCATCTGGGCCGTCCCAAGGGCAAGGTCGTGGAGAGCATGCGCCTCCGCCCGGTTGCCGAACGGCTGGGGCAGCTGCTGGGCCGCCAGGTCCGCGTCACGGGCGACGCGATCGGGGTGGGCACGACCGACGCGCTCGCGCGCATGAAGCCCGGCCAGGTCATCCTCCTCGAGAACCTGCGCTTCCACCCGGAGGAGGAGGCGAACGATCCCGAGTTCGCCAAGACGCTGGCCAGCTACGCGGACGTCTACGTGAACGACGCCTTCGGGACGGCGCACCGCGCGCACGCCTCGACGGTGGGAATGGCCGAGCTGCTCCCTGCCTATGCCGGCTTCCTGATGGAGCGGGAGATCAACGCGCTCTCGAGCCTCATCGAGAACCCGGAGCGGCCCTTCGCGGCCGTCCTGGGCGGAGCGAAGGTCTCGGACAAGGTGAAGGTCCTCGAGAACCTCGTCTCCAAGTGCGACACGTTCTGCATCGGCGGGGGGATGGCGAACACGTTCCTCGTCGCCAAGGGCTACACGGTGGGCAAGAGCCTGCTCGAACCGGAGCGGGTCGAGGACGCCAGGCGCATCCTGGCCGACGCCGAGGCGCGAGGCGTCACCTTCGTGCTGCCCACGGACGTGGTGGTGGCCAAGGAGGTCACCCGCGGCGCGGAGCACAAGGTGGTTCCCGCGAACAAGGTCCCCAACAGCTGGTCCATCGTGGACGCCGGGCCAGCGACCATCCGCGCGTTCGAAGAGGCGCTGCGGCCTGCCCGGACGGTCCTCTGGAACGGGCCACTGGGCGTGTTCGAGATCCCCACGTTCGGCGACGGGACGCGCGCTATGGCGCGTTTCCTGGCCGACCGGGCGGAGGAGGGCGTGACCACCGTGGTCGGCGGCGGCGACTCGGTCGCGGCACTCGACCAGCTTGGCCTGGCCGACAAGATGACCCACGTGTCCACCGGTGGCGGCGCGTCGCTCGAGTTCCTCGAGGGGATCACGCTGCCGGGGGTCGCGGTGCTCAAGGACCGCGAGCAGGCCGCAGCGCCCGGGGCATGAGCCGGGCCGGCGTGGCCGGCCCCTGCTAGGACCTGGGATCGCGCGGCTCCCCGGCGTGCAGCGCTGCCGCCTCGGCTCCGGGGCGGCGCGAACAGAGACACGGTCACGGGAGCGCGGCCGATGGCCGCACTCCCGTGCACGACGCGCGCTTGGTAGGGGCCTGCCGCTGTCCTGCCGGTGGAACGCCGCCAGCGGCGGGTCAGGCCCCGGGCTTGGGTCAGACCTCCGGCTGGGTCAGGTCCCGGGCCTCAGGCTGGGTCAGGCCTCAGGCTGGGTCAGGGCTCGGGCTGCTTCTTCGCCCGGGGGGCCCGCGCGGGCTTTGCCGGCGCGGCGCCCTCGGCGGGCGCGGCGGCTCGGGATGCCCGCGGCGTCTTCGCTGCGGCCGGCGCCTTGGCAGCGCGCCTTGGGGCCTCCTTCGCGGCCTTCTCGGCGGGCACGCCGTGCTCGGCCGCGGCGGCCTTCGCCGTGGACGCCGTCCTGCGTGCTGCGGGTTTCGTCGCGGCGGTGGGGGCGGCCGCGGCTGCGGCCGGCGCCTCGGTCGCCTCGCCCCGGGTGGCGCGGTGCACGGCCGCGCGCGCCTTGCCGGCGGCCGTCTGCTCGCCCTTCGCCTTGGCGGCGCGCGAGGCCGCGACGCGGGCCTTGGCGGCCTTCGCGGCGGCCGCCTTGCCCGTGCTCTTGGTGACGCGGGCAGTGCCCACCACGGTCGAGCCGGCCAGCGCGGCGTTCACCTTCCGCATCAGCCGGCTCTTGCGCCGGGCGGCGGCATTGGGGTGGATGGCGCCCGTCTTGGCCGCCTTGTCGAGCGCGGACTCCGCCTCGGGGAGCGTGGCCGTCGCGAGCTCGGCGTCCCCGGCGATGGCCGCGCGCAGCGTCTTGGTGACGAGCGTCTTGGCCCGCGACTCGCGGGGCTGGTTGACCTCGTGCCGGCGCGCAGCCTGGCGGTCGCGCTTGATGGCCTGGGGCGTCCGAGCGCCCTTCCAGTTTCGAGCCGAGTGTGCCAAGGCGGATCGATCCTCGATGCGTTGGTGATGTGACGGCGGGCGAGCCGGGCCGGCGCCGCATGCCGGCGCACGCGACCGCCCATGGTATCAGGTCGGCGCCGCCTGGGCGAGTCCGTGCCCTCTGCTA
>JAKAHX010000072.1 GCA_021814735.1 Chloroflexota bacterium
CATCGAGATGGGGTGGAATCGATCGGACATCGGGTCCTCCCTCGTCAGGGGTCGCGGGACGGCGCGGCGGGTGGCGGGCCGCTGGTCAGAGGCGGGCGTGCAGGCGCGCCGCCTGTTCGCGGGCCTTCGCCCGGATCTCAGCCGCGTCCACGCGGGTCGGCCCGTGCTCGTCCCAGACGAGCTCGCCGCCTACCTCCACGCGGAGGGGGCGAATGCCAGGCGTGAACGCGATGTGCCAGGGGTCCATGGGCTGGTACGACCAGGTCACGCGATCGGTGCGTGCCTCGGGGACCAGGTCCCAGCCGGTCTCCAGCCAGTGCCACGCCGTCTCGGGAGAGGCCGTGACATCGACCGATCGCTGGAGCGCGTAGGCGAGCCGGAACGTCTCGATCATCTGCGCGCCGATCCCGTCCGTGCCCAGCGCGACCGGGTTGGCGAAGCGGGCGGGGTTGGCGTACCCGACCGAGTTGTTCAGGTTCGAGAAGGGGTTGTGGAGGATCGTCCCCGCGAGGTGGTGGTCCGTGGGCAGGTGGACGCCGTGGGCCAGGAGCCAGCGCTCGTCGGTCAGCCCGGCCAGCCGGTCCGGCGCCTCTGCGTCCTCGGGGCCCTCGCAGACGTGGACGTGGGCCCCCACGCCGAACTCCCGCGCGAGGGCGGCCGCGGCCGCCAGCGTCTCGTCGCTGCAGGTGAAGGCGGCGTGGATCCCCACCAGGCCGCGACCGCCGGCGGCGAGGAACCGGCGGTTCTCCTCGAGTCCGCGGCGTGCGCCGTCCGGGCCATGGCGGTCCGTCACGCCGTAGGCACAGACGACGCGCACCCCGACCTCGGCGCAGGCGTCGGCGATCACCGAGAGCGAGCCCTCGATCGCGTTGGGGGACTCGTTGTGGTCGACGATCGCGGTGGTCCCCGACTCGAGCGCCTCGAGGGCGGCGAGCTTCGCCGACCACTCGAGCATCTCGAGATCGAGCGCCGTGTCCAGGCGCCACCAGATCTGTTCGAGGATCTGGCGGAAGGTGAGCGGCGTGACCGGCGGTGCCGGCATCCCGCGCGCGAGCGCCGAGTAGATGTGGTGATGCGCGCAGACGAGGCCGGGCGTGACGCCCGCCCCTGCGTCGGTGCCGGTCATGGGTACCTCCCGGGAGTGTTCGCCGTGGGCGTGCCGGTCATCGCCGCACGGGCCCGACCGGCCCGCGCGCGCCGGTCATCGCCGCACGCCGGTAAACAGGACGCCGACTCGCTCGTGGTCCCCGATCCTTCCCTCCTCCCGCAGCGCCACCAGCCCAGCCAGCCCGGAGGTCCCGGTCTCGTCGGCGTCGATGCCGGTGAGCTCGTTGCCCAGCGCGTTGGCGCGCATCAGTTGGTCCTCGGTCACGATGACCGGGCCGCCCCCGGTGGTCAGCATGCCCTCCACCACGGCCAGCCAATCGTAGGTCTCGTCGTCCAGGATCCCGTGCGCGACGCTGTGGGGGGCCTCCTCCCACGGCCACATGAACTCGGAGCGGTGGGTCGCCGCGTACGCGAGCACGTCGCGACGGGCCGCCTCGCCGGCACCTTCGGGGAGGCGCGCCGCCAGCCGCTGGAACGCCCGGGGGAGCGGCCAGGCGCCGGTGGTCTGCACCGCGTCGAAGCGCGGCAGGTGCACCGGGGCGCCGAGCGCGACGGCCTCGCCGAGCCCCTCGATGCAGGCGCTCGCCAGCGCCCCGCCGCCGACCTGCAGCATCAGGCGGTCCAGCTGCGGCCCGCCTGACAGCTGCGTGGCGAGCTCGTAGCCCAGCGTGAAGCCCCCCTCGACGGCCAGCCCGTTCTCGTTGCCCTGGCAGGTGAACGGCAGGGCGCCCTCCGCGATCGCCTGCCTGAGACGATGGTAGGTGGGATCGCCCGGGACGCCCGGCTCGCGAAGGCAGACCGTCACCCGCGACCGGAGCCGGTTCAGCCGATCCACCACCACGGGATCCGCGTCGTCCGGCACGAAGACGTCCAGGGCCCGCTGCCCCGCGGCCGCCACCACGGCCGCCGCCAGCGCCGCGTTCCCGCAGCTGGCGATGGCCAGCCGGCGCCGCCCGGCCGGATCGGTCCGGCCCAGCTGCTCCATCACCTCCAGGTGCACCAGCACGCCGAAGAGGTGGCGCGCCTTGTGCGACCCGGAGACATTGCCGGTCTCGTTCTTGACCCAGACCCCGCCGTCGGCCGCGAACCCGAGCCGGTCGCTGAGCGCGTCGGCGCGCTCGAACGGGGTCACCGAGAAGCCGTGGCCATCCACCCCGGCGACCGCCCGGTCGAGCCGGGCCACGAGCTCCACATACGCCGCGTCGTCCATCCCGCCCGCGCGCGCCAGGTGGTACGAGTGGAAGAGGTGTCGGTACGCGATGTACGGGTTGGGCTCGGCGGCCGCCTCGGCCGCCGAGGGGAAGACGAGCGACGGGTCGTCCAGGCGACGCCGCAGGACGTGGTCCGTGTCGTCGCCGGAGGCGGCGTTCGGGCAACGGAACGGGTAGGGATCGTCGGGCGCGGGGGATGCGCCGCAGCCCGCGCAGACGAGCGTGCTGGCGAGGCCGGACGCCTTCGTGGCCGCGGCCCCGGGCAGCGCGCTCACAGCGACTCCAGGACGCCGGTGCGCGCGTTGAACTCCTCGATCAGCCGATCCCAGTCGGCCGCGATCGAGCGCATCTGCGTCCAGAACTCGGGGTTCTTGCGGGCCCGGAACTCCTCGATCGAGATGCCCTGCTGCTCGACCCAGGTGTAGTACCCGAGGTTGAAGATCCGCTCGCGGTCCTTGCGCGACAGCTCGAGCAGGTGGTCGGTGGTGGCGCCGAGGATGTGCTCGCCGAAGACCTCGCTGGCCGCGGCCGTGTCGAACGTCCCGCCGAAGTACTTGTCGAGCGCGATGTCCCGCTCGCTGTGGTACATGGGGGCGCCGTCGGTGGCAACCGTCACGATGACGTCGTCGGGGCCCATCTCGTAGTACTTCGCGGTCTTGATGGCACCCAGCACGTTCGCGATGCTCGAGAGGCCGAACGACGAGAGCGCATCGATCGTCGCGGCGGGAACACCGCGACGCTCGGCCAGGTATGCGCGGCCGACCGGCGTGTTGAAGAGAACGTTCAGGCGGTCCGTCGCACGGTCGGAGACCGCGAGCGCGACGTCGGTGGCCATCACGTTGTGGATGAGCGGGATGTGCTTGTCGCCGATGCCCTGGATGTTGTGCTCGCCGAAGCCGTTCTCGATGAGCGTGGGGCACTCCAGCGCCTCGATGGCCACCGTCAGGGAGCCCTGGTGCTCCTTCAGGTAGTCCCCGGCGGCGATGGTGCCGGCCGACCCGGTGGCAGAGGTGAACGCCCGCAGGCGCAGGCCCGGCTCCCGCTCCTGCATGGAGCGGAAGACGTGCTCCAGCGCCCGGCCGGTGGCGAGGTAGTGGACGATGTGGTTCCCGAACTCGGAGAACTGGTTGAAGATGACGTTCTCAGGGTCGGCGGAGAGCTCGTCGCACTTGTCGTAGATCTCCTTGACGTTGCTCTCCGTGCCCGGCGTCCGGATGATGTCGGAGGAATCCACGACCCAGCGCTCGAGCCAGTCGAAGCGCTCCTGGCTCATTCCCTCGGGCAGGACCGCGACCCCCCGACAGGCCATGATCCGGGAGATGGCCACGCCGCCTCGGCAGTAGTTGCCGGTCGACGGCCAGACCGCGAGGTGGTGCGTGGGATCGAACTGCCCGGTGATGACGCGCGGTGCCAGGCAGCCGTAGGCGGCCAGCACCTTGTGCGCCGCGATCATCGGGAAGCGGTCGCCGAGCGCGACGACGATCCGCGCATCCACGCCGGTGAGCGACCGCGGCAGCTCGACGTGGGCCGGCACGGCCTGGAGACCGGTTCGCGACGCGTCGTTGTACCACTGCACGCGGAACAGGTTCAGCGGACTGGCGTCGTCCGGTCCCACCGCGGCCAGCGCCGCCCGCACCTTGTCGGGGATCAGCGACGGGTCGGCAAGCTGGGCGAACGTCGGCAGCGCAATCCGACGCTCGCGGAAGCGCTGCACGGTGTTGGCGTAGACGCTCGCGTCGACGAGCTCCTTCTCCAGTCCAAGTCGCGGCATCGTATGTCCTCTACCTCGGTGCGTTCAGCGTGCGGACGATGGATGGCATGCGGCGGGGGGCGATGGTTCGCCCGGGACGCTCGGTCACCGCGCCTCCGCTGCTTCGAGCGCCCGGCGGATACGCGCTAGGCGTGACGGGCGCTCCCGGACGAAGCGCTCGATCCCGGCCAGCAGGTGGGCTGGCGTCAGGTGTGCCTCGTCCATGACTTCGTCGACGGTGCCGCCGGTGCGCCAGCGGTCGTCCCAGTCGGAGCCCATGGAGTACTCGAGCGCGAGCGGGCCGTCCACCCAGTCGCGCATGAAGCGCGCCGCCCGGTTGGTGATGGCCATCCCGTCGAGCCGGTCGGCCGGCGTGACGGTGCGGTCCCGGTAGGCCGCGTCCTGCAGGCGGAAGAGCTGCGGGCTCACCGCCGCCACCACCTTGACGTTGAGCCCCTCCCGGTCGAGGTCGGGGAGGATCCGCACCAGGTTGGCGGTGCTGGTGGTCCCCTGCACGAAGACGGTCCCCGCGGCCGGACGGTCGGGTCGCGGCTCCCGCATCACGTAGGCCCCGCGGGCCGCCTCGAAGTGGGAGGGGATCCCGAGCGCCGCCCGGTCCGGGATCTCGATGGGCGGGCGCGTGAGGTGCAACGCCACGATGGGGGCCGTCCGGGCCAGGGCGGCCGCCAGCACCACCGGGACCTCGTTGTACTCCCAGGGGTGCAGGTCGATGACGTGGCCCTCCGGGAAGAGCTGGGTGATCGCGGTGGCGAAGATCCCGAAGTGCGTGCGCGAGTCCTCGGCGGTCTCGGGCCCGGAATGTCCGGCCACCCAGAGCACCTTGCCCACCCGCAGCTCGGTGTCCTGCGCCAGCTGGCTGAAGAGGCGCAGGGGGCCGTACTTGAGGTAACTGAAGGAGCCGTACGTGGAGCAGGCGCCCCAGAAGCCGTCGAACTCGGCCATCGGGTCGTCCGCCAGGTTCACCGTGGCGAGCCCGGCCATCATGCCGGCGTTGGTGAACTCCGTGATCTCGGTGGGCAGGAGCGCCCCTCGCGGGTTCGTTTCCCGCTGGTACCAGCCCCAGCCCGGGAGGTCGCCGAAGCCCTTGCCGAACCCGGCCAGGTTGGTGGACTCGGCGAGGTCCGCGGAGGCGGCGATCACCAGGGGCCGGCCGTACTCGGCCTTCGCGAAGCTGTTGACCCAGGCGCCCCAGGCGGCCAGGGCGGCCCGGTTGGGAGCCTTCTCGCCGGGCTGCTTCCACATCTCGGGCGGGTACGAGCGGGCGTCGAAGAGGCGCGGGTCCTCCGTCAGGCGGGCGCTCCGGCCACCCAGGTTGAAGGTCGGGATCCGCTCCGGCACCTGGTCGGCCAGCTCGAGCAGCCGGTCGGAGATCGCCTCCACCACGTCGCGATGGGCGCGCAGCACCCCCATCGCGATGCGCAGGTTGGCCTCCGCCTGGCGCGCCCGCTCCGCGGGATCGGCGGGCGCGGGGGCGTCGACGCCCTCGTAGGTCACCCCGTGGCGTTCCATGAAGCCGTGGCGGACCGCCCAGAACTCGGGCGAGTTGAGGGGATGCGGGGTCCCGTGACTGGCGTTGTCGTACTTGCCGTAGCCCCGCCCCTTGCGGGTGCGGAACCAGGCCACGCTGGGGCGCCCACCGCTGTTCTCGCCGCGGGCCGCCTCCAGGACGGCGCGGGTCACCGGGCCCCACTCCATCCCGTCCAGGGTGCCCGTGACGCGCCAGGCGTAGGCGCCGAACCACGTCTCCGGGGTCCCCGGCACCACCGACGAGGCGCGGAACTCGTCGATCCCGAAGTCGTTCCAGTCGAGGAGGAAGACGAGGTTCGAGAGCCCCAGGCCCCAGGCCGCGTTGCGGGTCTCGTGGCTGGCCCCGGGGGTGAGGCCGCCCTCGCCCTCCACCGCGAAGACCCGCACGTCCCCCGCGCCCGCGAGCCGCAGCGCCAGCGCTTCCCCCGCCGCGGCCGGCATGCCGTGCCCGGAGGGTCCCGTGTTGAACTTGAGGAGCAGGGTCTTGCCCGCCATCTCGGCGTGCCCGGGCAGGCCGCCGCGGTGACGGAGCGTGAGGAGGTCCTCCCAGGTGAGGGCGAAGCGACCGCCCTCGGGAAACGCGAAGCGCGGCTCGCCGGTCCACTCGTGGCGCGCCCGCAGCGTCTCGTTGAGGACCGCCAGCGAGGCATAGACGAGCGGCACGGTGTGGCCGGCCGACAGGACCAGCCGGTCCGCGAAGGGGCGCCAGGGGCGCCGGATGTCCCAGCGCATGGCGCCCGAGAGGAGCAACGCCAGGAAGAAGTGCACCTTGGAGCGGCTGCCGCCGGGATGCCCCGACTGGCGGTAGTTCAGGGAGAGGTCGATCATCTCGTCGACCACGTCCCGGACGAGCTCCCAGTGCGGGAACGATGGCTCCGCCGCCGCGTACAGCTCATCCACCCGCGTGCGACCCGTCGTCGCCGACTCCACCGACGTCACCTCTCCTCCTTGCCAGCCGTGGGCCGCGGGGCCCCGCGCCCGGTTGCGGTCCGGGGCCCCGCCCCCGTCACTCCGATCTCCGGCGACTCCCTACGCGGGAACCGCCACCTTCCCGACAAAGGCCGCGATGCGCTCCAGCGCCTTGGCGATGTTGGCCTGCGAGTTGGCGTAGGAGAGGCGGATGTGGTCGACGCCGACGCCCCCGAAGGCCGTCCCGGCAAGTCCCGAGACGCCAGCCTCGTACAGCAGCCGGTTGGCGAAGTCGGCGCCGGACAGGCCGGTGCCGGAGACGTCGGGAAAGACGTAGAAGGCCCCCTCCGGGCGCAGGCAGCGGATCCCGGGGATCGCGTTCAGGCCATCCACGATGAGGTCACGCCGGGCGCGGAACTCGGCCACCATGGCGTCCACCGCATCCTGGGGACCCTGCAGCGCCTCGAGCGCGCCGTACTGCTCGAAGGTGGAGACGCAGCTCACCGTGTTGATGATGAGCCGCCCGAAGGGGAAGGCGAGCCACTCGGGCACGATGGCGTAGCCCAGCCGCCAACCGGTCATGGCGTAGGTCTTGGAAAAGCCGTCCAGGATCACCGTGCGCTCGGCCATGCCGGGCAGGCTGGCGATGCTGACGTGTTCGCCCTCGTAGAGGATCCGGCTGTAGATCTCGTCGGCCAGCACCACGAGGTCGTGCGCCTTCGCGA
>JAKAHX010000073.1 GCA_021814735.1 Chloroflexota bacterium
GCGAACGCGGACGCGCAGCGGCCGGGAACCCCGGACGTGCGCCCGCCTCGCGCCATCCGCCTCGTGGCGCTGCTCGGCAGCACGCGGCGCGGGTCCCTGAACGGCGCGCTCCTCGGGGCCGCGCGTGCCCTGTCGCCAGAGGGTGTCGCGATCGAGGCCTTTCCGATCGAGCGGCTTCCGTTCTACGACGCCGACCTGGATGCTCGCGACGCCACGCCCGAGGTGCGGGCGCTGCGAGCGGCGATCGCCGCGTCGGACGGCCTGCTCGTGGTGACGCCCGAGTACAACCACAGCCTGCCGGCGGTCGTGAAGAACGCCATCGACTGGGCCTCGCGGCCACCTGCGGCGGCTCCGCTGGCCGGCCGCCCCGTGCTCCTCATGGGCGCCACGGCGGGACGCTCGGCCGTCAAGTACGCGCTGGGCCATGCCCACGAGATCCTCGGCTTCCTGGGCGCCCGCGTCTTCGAGCGGCGGCTGGGGATCCCCCTCGCCGGGCAGCTCGTCGACGCGGCGGGCGAGCTCTCGGATCCGGCTCTGCGCGCGGAGGCGGCCGCGCTGCTGGCCGACTTCTCCGCGTGGGTCCGCGCGTCCGGCGCGGCCGACGATCCCGGGCGACTGGAGGTGGCGGCATGATCGACGCGAACGGCCTGACAGCCGCGACCACCGCGACCGCCGCAGCCGACGCCGCCGACCAGACAGCCGGGGCCACCGCGACCGACGAAAGCTCCGCCGTGCGGAGCGTCATCCTCGATGACATCCCCGCGAGTATCCGCCTGCGCGCCGCGCTGGTGGAGGCGCACGCTGCCATGGAGCGCGCCCTCGAGCGCGACGCGGCCGCCTGCCACGTGCTGGGGCCCGAGGCGATCGACGTCCTGCTGCCCCTGGCGGAGGCGCCCGCGCGCCGGCTTCGCCTGGGCGACCTGGCCGAGCGCAGCGGCCTCACGCCGAGCGGTCTGACCCGCCGCATCGACGCGCTGGTTGCCGGGGGCCTGGTGGTCCGCGTGGGGTGTCCCTCGGATCGCAGGGGGACCTACGCGGAGCTGACCGATGCCGGGCTGCGTGCCCTGCCGGGTGCGCTGGCCCATCATGCCGGCGTCCTCGACCGCGCGATCGGGGAGCGCCTCGACTCCGCCTCCATCGCGCGACTCACCGAGCTCCTGGAGGCCCTCGCCGCGTCATGACCCGAGGCGCCGGAGCGCGCCGCCACCATCCATCGCACCGTCAAGCGCCGCCCATCCGGCAGAAAGCGAACCGCGTCCCATGCCCGCCGTCACCGTCCACGATCTCACCGTCCTGCCCCGGATCCCAGTGCCGGACCCGCTGGTGGCCCGCCAGCGCCCGGTCGTCCGCGTCACCACCGCCCCGCGAGGGTTCGAGGGCGAGGGATTCCCCGTGCGACGCGCGTTCGCCGGGGTCGATCTTGCCGAGCTCGACCCCTTCGTCCACATGGACCAGATGGGGGAGGTGGAGTACGCGCCGGGCGAGGCGAAGGGAACGCCCTGGCACCCGCATCGCGGCTTCGAGACCGTCACCTACATGATGGACGGCACCTTCGAGCACAGCGACTCCAACGGCGGCGGCGGCGTCATCACCAACGGCGACACGCAGTGGATGACCGCCGGCGCCGGCATCCTGCACATCGAGAAACCGCCGGAGGCGCTCGTGGTGAGCGGTGGCCTCTTCCACGGCATCCAGTTGTGGGTGAACCTGCCCCGGGCACGCAAGTGGGCGCCGCCCCGCTACCAGGACCTGCGCGCGGGCGAGGTGGCGCTGCTCGCGTCCGCCGATGGCGGCGCGCTGGTGCGGGTCATCGCCGGCGAGATCGCCGGGCACGTCGGCCCGGGCTCCACGTTCACACCGATGACCTACGCGCACGCGACCCTCGCGCCGACCGCCCGGCTCGCGCTGCCCTGGCGCCCCGATTACAACGCGCTGGTCTACGTCCTCAACGGGTTCGGCTCGGTGGGCCTCGAGCGCCGCCCGGTGCAGATGGGCCAGCTCGCGGTCTTCGGCCCTGGTGACGCGCTGACGATCGACGCGGCGGCCGTGCAGGAGAGCCGGAGCCCGAACCTCGACGTGCTCATCCTGGGCGGGCTGCCCATCCGCGAGCCCGTCGCCTGGTATGGGCCCTTCGTGATGAACACGCGGGAGGAGCTGGTGCAGGCCTTCGAGGACTACGAGGCAGGCCGATTGGGTACCATCCCGGCCATCGCCACCGTCCACCACACGCCGGGCACCATCGTGGAGTCCGGCGGGGCGGCGTCCCGCGGGGAGGCGGTGTCCTGATGTCCGGGTCCGACCTGTCCGGTCCGCTGCCCGCGATCTACCTCGGCCACGGTGCGCCGCCACTCCTCGAGGACCCGGAGTGGACGGCGCAGCTCTCGGGCTGGGCCCGCGCGCTGCCGCGTCCGTCACAGATCCTGATCGTGTCCGCCCACTGGCAGACCGCGCCCATGGCGATCTCCGCGACCCGCACCGTGCCGCTGGTCTACGACTTCTACGGCTTCCCGCGCCACTACTACGCGATGACCTACGAGGCCCCCGGAGCGCCCGGGCTCGCCGAGTCGGTGCGTGCGCTGGTGCCGGCCGGGGAGCAGGTGGTCCAGCGCGAGACGCGCGGCCTCGATCACGGCGCCTGGGTGCCGCTGAAGGCGATGTACCCCGAGGCCGACATCCCGGTCCTGCAGCTCTCCATGCCCGACCTGGACCCGGTCCACCTCTTCGAGGTCGGGCGGAGCCTCGCTCCGCTGCGCGACGAAGGGACGCTCATCGTCGGCTCGGGGTTCATGACCCACGGGCTGCCCTTCATCCACGACTACATGGGTCACACCGGGGTCGCGCCGGCATGGTCGGTCGAGTTCGACCGCTGGGCGGCCGAGGCGCTCGCGCGGGGTGACCTCGATGCGCTCTTCAACTTCCGGGAAACGGCGCCGGGCATGCCGTGGGCGCATCCGACCACCGAGCACTTCGCGCCGCTGTTCGTCACGCTCGGCGCGTCCAGCCGCCCGGACCAGCCACCGCGGACCGCGATCGAGGGCTTCTGGTGGGGCCTCTCCAAGCGGGCGTTCGAGGCTGGCTGAACCGGCGGCACGGGCACGCGGACCGCGTCCGACTCACGTCCACCACGGGCCAGGGGTCGATCTCGGGGGCCGGCGCCCATCTCCCGTGGCGCGGCTGACCGATGCCGGCCGCGGCCGTCGGCCCTGCGCTGCGCCCGCCGGTAGACTCCAGCCGATCAGCCGGTCCACGGCTGCAGCCGGGAATGTGACGGAGCGACATGCCGGGCATGAACCTCACCCGCGAGGAGGCACGCGAACGGGCCTCACACCTGACGGTGTCGTCGTACGACGTGCACCTCGACTTCACGACCGGCGAGGAGACGTTCACGTCCCGCAGCCGCGTGCGGTTCATCAGCAGCCGGCCCGGGAGCGGCACCTTCATCGACCTCGTCGCCCCGAGGGTCCGGCGCGTGGTCCTCAACGGCGTTGCGCTCGATCCGGCCGAAGTCGCAGACGGCGTCCGCGTCCGGCTCCCCGCGCTCGCCGCCGACAACGAGCTGGAGGTGGAGGCGGACTGCGCCTACATGCGCACCGGCGAGGGACTCCACCGCTTCGTCGACCCGGTCGACGGGAACGTCTACCTGTTCACGGACCTCGAGGTCGCCGACGCGCGCCGCGTCTACGCCGTCTTCGACCAGCCCGACCTCAAGGCGCGCTTCACGTTCTCGGTGACCGCGCCCGCCTCCTGGCAGGTCGTCTCCAACTCGCCGACCCCGGTTCCCGCCGCCGGCCCCGAGGCGGCCCCCGGGAGCGCGACCTGGCACTTCGCGCCCACGCCGCCGCTCGCCTCCTACATCACCGCCATCGTCGCCGGTCCCTACCACGTGGAGCGGGGCGCGCTCACCAGCCGCGACGGTCGCACCATCCCGCTGGGGGTCTTCTGCCGCGCCTCGCTGGCCCGCCACCTGGACGCCGAGGAGATCCTGGACGTCACGCACCGCGGCTTCGCCTACTTCGAGCGGGTCTTCGGCCGACCCTACCCGTTCGAGAAGTACGACCAGCTCTTCGTGCCGGAGTTCAACCCGGGGGCCATGGAGAACGCCGGCTCGGTCACCATCACCGAGGCGTGGATCTTCCGCTCGCGGGTCCCGGAGGCCACCGTGGAGTACCGCGCCAACGCGATCCTCCACGAGCTGGCGCACATGTGGTTCGGCGATCTCGTGACCATGCGCTGGTGGGACGACCTGTGGCTGAACGAGTCGTTCGCCAGCTATGCCGCCACGCTCGCGCAGGCCGAGGCGACGCGCTGGCGGTCCGCCTGGACCACCTTCGCCAACGAGGACAAGGCGTGGGCCTACCGCCAGGACCAGCTGCCCTCGACGCACCCCGTGGTGGCGGACATCGTGGACCTCGAGGCGGTGCAGGAGAACTTCGACGGCATCACGTACGCCAAGGGCGCCAGCGTGCTGCGCCAGCTGGTGGCCTGGGTGGGTCGCGAGCCATTCGAGGCCGGCCTGCGACGCTACTTCGACCGGCATGCCTGGGGGAACGCCGAGCTGTCCGACCTGCTCACCGAGCTCGAGGCGGCATCCGGCCGGGATCTGCGTACCTGGTCGAAGGCGTGGCTGGAGAGCGCCGGGGTGACGACGCTCCGCTCCGAGCTTTCCACGGGCCCCGGGGACGTCATCACCGAGCTCGCCATCCGGCAGGACGCCCCGCCCGAACACCCGACCCTGCGTCCACACCGCATGGCGATCGGCGGCTACGACCTGTCGGGGGGCCTGCTGACCCGCACGTTCCGTCTCGAGCTCGACGTGGACGGCGCGCGCACGCCGGTGCCGGCGCTGTCCGGGCGAGCCCGCCCCGACCTGCTCCTGCTCAACGACGACGACCTGACGTACGCGCGGATCCGCCTTGACGAACGTTCCATGGCAACCGCCCTCAGGCACCTGGGGGCGTTCGCGGAATCGCTGCCGCGCGCCCTCGTCTGGTCCGCCGCGTGGGATGCCACCCGCGACGCCGAGCTGCCCGCCCGCTCCTTCGTCGGCCTCGTGCTCGACCACGTGGCGGCGGAGACCGGCTCGCCGTCGGTGCAGCAGCGTCTTGCCGAGCTCTCGGCGAGCATCACGCACTACGTCGCGCCGGAGTGGCGCGACGCCGTGGTGGCAGAGACCGCGGACCGGCTGCTGGACCTGGCCCGCGCCGCGACCCCGGGCAGCGATACCCAGCTGCAGCTCGTCAAGGCGTTCGCCCGGCACGCGGTGACCGCAGCGCAGCTGGATGCGCTGGCCGCGCTTCTCGATGGGCGGGATCAGCTCGAGGGCCTGACCGTCGACACCGACCTCCGCTGGGAACTGCTGATCGCGCTCGTGGCGGCCGGCCGGGCCGGCGACGCGGAGATCGACCGCGAGCTGGCCTGCGACGCGACCGCCACGGGCGAGCGTGCCGCCGCGAGCGCGCGTGCGGCCCGCCCCACCCCCGAGGCGAAGCGCGCGGCGTGGGAATCGGTGGTGGCGTCCGACGCGCTCTCCAACGCCGTGCAGGGCTCGGTCATCGCCGGGTTCGGACGCGTCCACGACCGCTCGCTGCTGGCGCCGTACGTCGAGCCCTACTTCGAGGCAGTGGAGGGGATCTGGCGCACGCGGACCAATCGCACGGCGCGGCGCATCGTGGTCGGGCTCTACCCGGCGCTCCTGGCCAGCGACGCCCTGGTGGAGCGCACCGACCGCTTCCTGGCCGCGCTCGGGCCCGATCACGCCGGCCTGCATCGCCTGATGCTGGAGAACCGGGACGGCGTGGCTCGCGCACTCCGCGCCCAGGAGCGCGACCGCAGGGGCTGACGCGTCCGCCCGATCCCGTTATCGCCGGTGCGCGGGCGGAGACGGCGTTCTCAGCTCACGCCCGGGACGACGATGCCGGCCCCGGGCCCCGAGGCCTCGACGTCGTCGAGGTGGAACGCGCCACCGATGGCGGAGCAGCTGATCGTGCGGGGACCGGCCGCCGCGCGCGGCAGCCGCGCCGTCGCGGTCACCCGGTCGTTCGCCACCAGCTCCATCACGGAGCCGTCCAGGATCAGCCGCAGCCGAAGCCGGCCGTCAGGGTCCGGCGGCAGCGTCGTGGCGCGATGGGCCTCCCGGCCTGCGACCCGTACCACGCCGATCCGGTACACCGCGAGACGACGGTGCTGCGTCTCGTACCGCACCTCGGCCACCGGTCCGTCCGACCCCAGCACGTCCAGGCGGATCGACGCGGCGCCCCGTGGGAGCATCGAGAGGCGAAGCTCGAGCCAGCCCTCGTGGAACTCGCGCGTCCACGGCGCGCCGTCGCGGATCGTGGCGCCCGCCAGCCGCACGGCGGGCCCGTCGAAGCGGTCGACCTCCGCCGCAAGGTCGATCCGCAGGTGCCCGTCCGGGTCGATCGAGAGGACCCTGGGGAACGTGAGCGCGCCGGCCCACGTACGCCGGGAGCCGCGCGCTGGCGGGTCCTCGGGGATCCAGCCGAAGAGCAGGCGTCTGCCATCCGGCGCGACGACCACGGCTGGGGCGTAGAGGTCCGGTCCCAGCCCGACCCGCTCGGTGTGGTGGACGTGGAACCGGTTGCCGGTCAACTCGCCCACGAAGGCCACCACGTGGGCGGGCCGCACCCGCGGCGCCCGGTCCACGATCGAGACGACCAGGACGTCCGCCCCGTCGAGGCGCACCAGCTGCGGGCACTCCCAGCACGGGCTGTCGATCTCGTCGACCACGAGGGCGGGGTCGGCGGTGACGGCCGCCTCCGTCGTGAGCAGCGGCCCCTCGAACCGCCACGTCCGCAGGTCCCGCGAGCGGTAGAGGAGGACGGCGCCCCGGTAGCGCGTCGTGCCGGCGCCGAGGGCCATGGCCCAGCCGTCCCCGTCGCGCCAGACGAAGGGATCGCGGAAGGCGTCCGGGCGGATCCCCGCCGGCGCCCCGACGATCACCGGGCCTCCGGGCGCCTTCTGCCAGGTGCGCAGGTCGTCGCGGCTGGTGGCCAGGCAGATCGACGCGCGACGGAGCCGGCCCTCCTGTCGCACGCCCGTGTACAGGATCGTGGGGGTTCCGCCGTCCTCCACCAGGCAGCCCGACCAGCAACCGTCGGCGTCGGGCCCGCCGTCGTCGGGCGACAGGGCGATCGGCAGGTGCTCCCAGCTGACCAGGTCGCGGCTGGTGGCATGGCCCCAGTGCA